>JBJKSV010000550.1:0-6881 GCA_046703605.1 Limisphaerales bacterium | reverse complement strand
GGCCAGGAGGAGGGCATTGACGCGTTGCTGGTCAGCTCCTTCGAATCCTCCTCGGTCAAGCTGGTGCTCGGAGGCGAAACCGTCAGCGTCCAGCAAATCAGCCAATTCCCTTTCGCGGGCAAGTCGGAATTGCGCTTCTCGCCTGCGCACCCGGTGCGTTTCTCGATGCGCATCCGAGTGCCTTCGTGGGCGGCCCCGCTGACGTTCACACTCAACCACGAGCCGATTGTCGCTCTGCCGTGCAGCGGGTGGGCGGTGATTCCTTCACGCATGTGGAAACGTGGGGACACGCTCCGGTTTGGATTCAACCTGGCGCCCCGTTTAGTGCTCGGCGACCACAGCAACCAGGGCTTGGCCGCGTTGGAGTGGGGGCCTTTCGTCTGCGCTTACGACGCCGGCTATAATCCCGGCCTGCCGCCCGCCTCTCTTCTCGCCTTTGCCGATACCAACTCGTTCCATCTCCGGCACGGCCACGGCACGGCCATTGAGCTTGTCGGCAATGTCCGCTCTCCCCGGTTTTCTGGAACCAAGCCCGCCATTTTCATCCCCTTTGCCGATGCCGGCGCCGATGGCAAGCATTACCGGGTCTGGCTGCCCGCTCCTGGGACTTCCTTCTCGACCAACATTTCGCTGCTCTCGGCGGGAACAGAAAGCCGCTCGCGCCAAGGCAACGTCCAAGGCTCCATCAACGATGGCGACCTCGATTCGTTTGTCGTCACCTTCGACGGCCAGAAGCCGAGCCAGGACTGGTATGCGGTTACGCTCGACAAACCGGAGAGCATCCGCCGCGTCGTGTTCGTTTCAGGCAAGGTTTTTCACGATGGTGGTTGGTTCGACGCCAGTGCCGGCAAGCCACGCCTGCAAATCAAGCGGAGTACCGATTCCAAATGGGAAACCGTCGCCGAGCTTGCGGACTATCCCGAGACAACCGCCACCTCCAGCGCCTCTCTGGCACAGGGTTCTCATCACTCCTTTTCGGTCCAATTGCCCTCGCCAATGCAGGTCTGCGCCGTCCGCATCATCGGCAAACCCGCCTGCGGCGACAACCCCGCCCAGGCATTTTCTTCCTGCGCAGAACTGAAGGCCTTTGGCAATTAACCCCAGCGCTACTTGATGGTCTGGGCCATTTTCGCCACTCGCGCCAACGCGACAACCTCGATCTTTTCGTCCAACGCGTAATTCTTCTCGCCTGGATAAATGACAGAAAGTCGCTGCAATCCCAGATCCTCCATGGCCACGCGCATCGAGGGCGTGGCTCGCGGAGCATCGGCATACTTGAACTCAAATCCCCACCGCCGTTCCCCGCGCAAGATCATCAGGTCCACCTCCGCGCCACTGTGGGTAGCCCAATAATAGGCCTCGCCCGGCTCAACACGCAACACGCGCAGGATGTGTTCCAAGGCCAATCCCTCCCAGGAGGCCCCAAGTTTCGGATGTGCCTGCAACTCGCGCAGCGAGCGTATGTTCTGCAGGCTATGGAATAGTCCGCTGTCCCGCAGGTACACCTTGGGCGCTTTGCGCACCCGCTTGCCAAGATTCTCAGTCCACGGGGATAACGTGCGCATCATAAAGGCGCCGGTTAGAATGTCGAGGTAACGCTGCGCGGTCTTGTAATTCACGCCCAATGAGCCGGCGATTTCAGATGCATTCCACGTTTGCCCGTGGTAGTGGGCCACCATCAGCCAGAATCGCCGCAACTGTTCAGTGGGAATCGTGATGCCGAGCTGGGGGATATCGCGGGTCAGAAACGTCCGAATAAATTGCTGCCGCCAACGGAAGCTTGCCTCATCCGAGGAGCTTAGAAACGATTCCGGAAAACCGCCTCGCACCCAGAGGGCATCCAGGTTCTCGAAACCCACCTCTGTCCCGTCGAACCCGCTCAGATCCACGAATCCGACCCTCCCGGCCAAGGATTCCGACACGCCCCTCACCAGGTCGGGCGAGGCGCTTCCCAGGACCAAAAACCGGGCGGGGATCCCGGGCCGGTCCGCCAGCACGCGCAGCAGCGGAAACAAGTCCGGGCGCCGTTGAACTTCGTCAATCACGACCAGGCCGGTAAGCTTGCCGAGCGTCTGCCGAGGGGCTTCTAACCTCGCCACATCCAGCGGGTCTTCGAGGTCAAAATATTGTTCCGGGGCTTGAGCAAACGTCCTCGCCAGAGTCGTCTTTCCGCATTGGCGAGGCCCCATGAGAGCCGTGATGCGGAATTGAGCCAGGGAAAGCTCAATTTGCTGCCGGTACGCCGAACGATCAATGAGTGGCATCTCTTTGAAAAATAGTGGTTAAACTCCTACTTTTCAATGTACTTGTCAGGAGGAACCAAAACTGGGACGAACTGGCCGACGCATGAGTCTGGATACTGAATGCCGCCATCCCAGAGAGGAACTCACTTGGCTTGCAATACCAGTCGTGCGGAGCATAGTACCTCAAATGGGCATGAGAGTATTTCCGGAGTGGGTGCGATCCCAAAGGTTCGTGTGCCGGTCAGTTTCCCTTTGCGCTACTGCCAGGCTGGCGACCAATTCTTTGAGTTCCCTGTCGGTCATGCTCACAGCCTATGGCTTTCAAAGCGCCGCGTCAAGGAATCAGGCCCACCTGGCACGCCTCATGCTCTTGGCGCTCCCGGGCATGTCACATGAAAAGGGCTGGCGGCGGCAATCTGCGGCAACTCGGTTTCGTAAAAAAGACGCCGGTATTCTTCGCTCTCGAGCAAATGTTGCTCGGACTCGCTTTGTCCGCGGTTGAGCAGAAACTTCAGTTCATTGAGGTTGGTGCTCCACCGGACGCCGTTGAAGAACTGCGCCCCGGCGAACTGAGTTTTGTAGAGCGCGTTTTGGACGTAACACGACCCCAAATAAAGGAATTGGAAACCCCGTTCCACAAACAGGCTCACCGCGGTTGTCATCATGACCATCCCCAGGTTCCGGGAGAAGTAGGCCAAGTCATAAAATGCGCAATAGTAATACCCCAGCGTCGGAGCTTCGAGATAGAGGGTCACGATGCCGACCTCCGCCCCCGTTCGCGTATCGACAAAGACCAGCAGGTGCGATGTGATCTTGCCGTTGAAGAGCGAATCCAACCGGGCCTGGGAAAAAACGCCCTTCCCGAACTTGGTGTCGGCGTAGCGGCTGCAGAAGCTGCGCCGCGCCGGCGAGTAGTCGAAGTCAGGGCGCGGAACGAGGGTGGCCACAATTCCTTGGCCCTTTCGCAAGATCCTTCGGTTTTCAGAGGAGGGACGAAACCGGCGCAAGTCCACCCGCACATGGCGGCAGAGGTAGAACCGATCTAAATCGCGCGAAGACGGCAGAAAACCCCGGCTGAAGAGGTCGGCGGGCCTCTCGCCCTCTTCGGGAAACGCCCACACCGCGTAGGGAAAGATGTAGTGGCTGTAGTCGGCTTTTGCTTCCGAAAAGAGCAATTTCATACGCAGGCTAACGTCGTTTTGTTCGTGGCGTCAAGTATTAGGCCTTTGACCTGACAAGCGTTGGTGGCCTTATCGAGAGGCGCCCACTTCAATGCTCTCCCCGCGCTATGATCGGCTTTCAGCAGGGCAACTGCTGTTCTCGTTCAAATAGACCCGCGGCAGACGGGACCTCCAGTTCGTGAGCACATCATAGGTAACTGAATTCTTCAGCCTGGCGACATCCCGCGCGGAGATCTCCTCGCTGCCTTGCCGGCCCATGAGCACTGCTTCGTCCCAGAGTTGCGCTTCGGGAATCGCTGAAATATCCACCGTCAGAGCATCCATGGCCACCCCGCCCACCAGCGGCGCCCGGCGTCCATGGATCAGCGCGCAGCCCTGGTTGCGCACCCGCGGGAAACCGTCGCCATAACCGAGCGGGAGCACCGCGATGCGACGCGGTCCAGGGGCGGTATAGTGCATGCCGTAGCCGACGCTGTCGCCCGCCTGCAGGCGTTGAATGGCAGCCACGCGCGCCTTGACGCTCATCACCGGCGCCAGACCCGTGAGCCGGCGGCACACCATGGACGGGTAAACCCCCAGCGGCAGAATCCCCAGCCGCACCATGTCGAAATGGGCCTGTGGCAAGTCCAGGAATCCGCCGCTGTTGCAGATATGGCGCACCTTGACCGGCACCCCCCGAGCCGCAAGGCCACCCAAGACTTCGTTGAAACGGGCAAGCTGGAGCAACGCCGAGGTCTTATCTGCCTCATCCGACTGCGCAAAGTGGCTCAGTACGCCCTCGAGGACCAGCGACTTGCTCTCGCAGACCTGCTCGATCAGCGGCAGGGCCTCGCTCCAGCGCACACCGTATCGATTCATCCCAGTATTGATTTTCACATGGACGGGCACCCGCCGGCCGGCGCGAGTCGCGCACCGGCCCAATTGCTCAACGCCCTGGGCGTCGCTGACGCAGCAGGTCAGATTCCGCGCAACACACCACGGCAACTCGCTCTCCTGGCGGTCGCCGAGTAGCAAGATGCGCGCCGTGATGCCCTGGTCGCGCAACGTAAGGGCCTCTTCCAGTGTCGATAGCCCAAGGAACTGCGCGCCGTACCGGAGCGCTGCTTTTGCAACGCAGGCGGCGCCGTGCCCGTAAGCCTCATCCTTGACCACCGAGAGGATGTGGAGGTCGCGAGGCTTATCGTTGCAGATGAGCTGGAAATTACGCTCGAGTTGGCGCAGGTCGATTTCGACCCAGGCCGGCCGCCTTGGCAAATTCGAGGCATTTCTCGGCGCCGGGACCGTGCCGGAGACTTCGAGAGGCTCCGGCAGGCCAGCTTCCTGGAGGCCGGGGTTTTGGAGGCTGAGTTCAAGTGTATTCATCGTGTATTTCAAGCGAGGCAGGGCCTCAGTCCGTTTTTTCGAGCGGGGAGCCGCAGTCTCATTGAGCATTGGGCATTAGGCATTGTCCATTTGCAAGAAACCGCGGATCACGGGGCGCCTGGTGGCCAAAGGCTCCGGCCAACATCGCCCCGAAAATAGCTGCCCACACTCCGAATTCTGCCGATATTGGAATAGGCCGTCGCGATCGCCTGATCGAGCGAGGGTGCGATGGCGACGACATCCGCGATGCGGTGGCCCGTCGTCACCAACCCGGCGCCGTCTCGGGCCACTTCGTTCCACCACACGTCGCAATCCAGTGGCGCGGCGACTTCCACCGGCACCCGTGGCCCGGTGATTTGCACGTAGGGGTAGCCATAGCCCGCCAGCGTCACGGAGCAGCCGAAATTCCGGCCCTGAGCAAATCGAATCTCCAGCTTGCCGTCACGCGCTGTGTTCAGCAGCACACCGCCAGGATTCGCCAGCATTCGGAGGATCATGGCCCCGGAGGTGACGCCGATCCGAATATTGTACTCGATTACATGCCATTGGCCCTGGCGCCGAACCGCCGTGACCTGGATCGGCCCGTGATAGTTGACCTCCCGGAGCCACGGCAACAGAGGATGCAGCAGTTCGCGGGCCAGACCGTATTTGTCTGTCGGGTCTCGCTCAACCAATCCGCCCAGCGGCGCCCCCGCCACAATGCCCAGGTTGCCCGCAAACGCCCGCTTGTACTCCTGGTTCGTTACGAGCGAATAGATCTCGCCCCCGCTCACCAGCGCGATGTGGCCCGCTTCGGCGTGTCCGAGGTACTCCTGCAAGAAAACCCCCTCGGCGTAATCCACGTGCCGGAGCCAGGAGCGCGTATCCTCCAGGGTCTCGCACAGGATGGTGTGAATCGGGCTTGTGGGCGAGCAAAGAGGGTTCTTAATGACGAAGGGGAGTTGATGCGCCTCGAGTATCTCCTCCGCCTCCAAGCGGTTGCGCGCCACGTGCGCTTGTGGAAAGGGAATCTGGAACCGCCGGCAAAGCTCGCGCGCGAAATCGCGTTCCCGCTCGATCTTCATGGCTTCGCCCGTCGGTGAAAAAATCGGCACGCCCATTTCAAGCAACTCCTCTTTCCAGGGCGCCTGCGCCCAGTCAATGGACATCGGAATCACCAGGCCGATGTCCTGTTCACGAATGATCGGACACGGCGAAGGATACTGCTCGCGGTTAAACGTCGGCCCCGCCAGCGAGGGCGAATAATGCGCGTAATCGCGCGTCAGGTAAGTGGACACGCGCGCGCCGCCGTCCTTGAGGATTTGGGCCGTGCTGTAGGCAAACGCGCCGACTCCCAGCACCATGGCACTGAGATTCTGCGGCCCCGAGCAGGGATGTCCCGCTATCTCGGTGTGTTGGCCCGGCTGGCCCTGATCTTTCGCGTTCGGCATCACGAACGGCCACCTTACGCCTTTGGCGGCATCCAGGACAAGCCAGGTTTGAAACCATTGCCAGGCAAATCCATTTCCGCTGCCACATCGAACCGGCCTGTTCTCCGGAGGGCGCTCCGCCGGACGCGCACACGCTACTCGACAGGGCGCCCGGGCAAGTTTGCGCCGATGGCTCTTTCGAGCCGGGCGCGGGCGGCCATATAATCGTGAAGGGCTTGGGCCTGGGTGTTGCGGGCGTCGGTCAAGGCGGTTTGGGCGCTAAGAACATCCAGTTGCGTGGCCGTGCCCGCGTCGTATCGCGCTTGGGCCAAACGCAAGGCTTCCTCCGCTTCAGCCACGACTTGTTTGTCGGATTCGAGCACCTGTTCGGCCTCAACGAAAGTGGAATCGGCCGTGCGCACCTGGAGCTCGATCTGACGCGCCTCATCATCCAGGTCGATGCCCGCCCGTTCATACCGGGCAACGGCTTCCTTGACGCGTCCGCGGGTGAGAAAGCCGTCGAAGATATTCCAACTCAGTTGGACGCCGGTGAGCCAGCCGTGGTTCTCGTATGTGAGGTCCTGGCTGAACATGGAATTGTGGACATCGTAGCCGGCAAAGGCCTGGAGACTGGGCTTGTAACCCGCCTTGGCGATGACGACATCTTCCCGGCGAAGAGATTGGGC
>JBJKSV010000549.1:0-7241 GCA_046703605.1 Limisphaerales bacterium | reverse complement strand
CTCATGGAGAGCACGATGCGTGAGACCGCACAGCTTGAGACCCTGGTTTCTCCGTCACCAACCGCAGCCGCCTCCAGTTTTCCCAAGCCAGGGGAGTCATTCGGCAGTTTTCGGATAGTCCGGCTTCTCGGCCAAGGAGGCATGGGGGCGGTGTTCGAGGCGGAGGACATGGAGTGCGGGCGGCGGCTAGCGCTGAAGGTGCTGGGCCAGCGGTTGGATTCTCCACAGGCGCGCAGCCGCTTCTTGCGGGAAGGACGGTTGGCCGCCTCGGTCAATCATCCCAACAGTGTCTATGTGTTTGGGACCGAGGACATCGCCGGAATTCCCGTCATTGCTATGGAACTGGTGGCCGGAGGCAATTTGCAGGAGAAGGTGCTGAAGGAGGGGCCGATGGAGGTGAGGCGTGCCGTGGAGAGCATCCTCCAGGTGGTAGCGGGCCTGGAGGCGGCCCAACGCGCCGGCGTCCTGCACCGGGACATTAAGCCCTCCAACTGCTTCGTTGAGACTGATGGCGCCGTCAAGATTGGCGACTTTGGCCTTTCCATTTCAACCCAGTGCCGCGCGGAGCCAACCCTCACCGCCAGCGACACCTTCGTGGGCACTCCGGCGTTCTCCCCGCCGGAACAATTGCGAGGGGACGAACTGACGGTGCGTTCGGACATCTATTCAGTGGGCGGGACGCTTTATTACCTGCTGACCGGGCATCATCCATTCGAGGCGCAGGACATGGTGCGCCTGCTGGCCGCCATGCTGGAGCGCCGCCCCGAATCGCCCGCCCGGTGGCGGGCCGGTCTGCCGGCGCGGCTTTGCCGGGTCGTGCTGCGCTGTCTGGAAAAGGACCCGAACAAGCGGTTTTGCAGCTACGCAGAATTACGCGAGGCGCTGCTGCCTTACATTTCTCCGCCACCCGCCCCTGCAACGCCAGGTCCGCGGCTGGCGGCTTACTGCCTGGACGTGCTGTTACTGGCATTACCCGCGAGTTTGCTCAACATGCTCCTCAACCTGCTTGTTCAAAGCGCCGGGCAGGCGGGCCGGATTGATTTTTCTCAATCTCTCATGGCCCAGTTGGCTCCCTCCGAGGCACCCGAGCTCCTGCTCCACAGTCTATGCGGAATGGGCCTTGCCGTTGTCTATTTCGCCGTGTTTGAGGGGCTTTGGGGCGCCTCGATCGGCAAGCGCATTTGCGGGCTTCGTGTGGCCCGGCTCGATCACACCACGCCGGGAGTGCGGCGCGCATTGGTTCGGGCCCTTATCCTCACGGCTGCCCCAACGGTGGTCTGGTTGTCGGCCTGGAACGTTGCCCGCGCCTGGAGCTCCGATCCATCTCTCCAGCACTGGCTGGCTGGACTGGGCCTGCTGGTGCTGCCGAGCCGGCTGTTAATGTTTGTAAACGCGAGACGTTACAACGGTTACGCGGGTTTCCACGATCTCATCAGCGCCACCCGAGTTAGTGTCCGCTCCGGGTACGGGCTGCGCCCGGAACTGCCGCCCGCCTCGGAGGAGCTTCCCAGGATGGAGGGGCGGACCCGCATCGGCCCATACGAGGTGCTCAGCCGCCTCGACACGCGAGGAGGCGCGGACCTCCTCCTGGGTTTTGATCCACGCCTGCTTCGCCGTGTTTGGATTTGGAGATTGCCCGCGGGCACCCCGCCCATCCCGGCGGCGCGCCGCGAACTGCGCCGTCCAGGGCGGCTGCGCTGGCTTACCGGTCGGCGCACCGGCGCCGAAGCATGGGATGCCTATGAAGCGCCTCCCGGCCAACCGCTGCTCAAGTTGATGGCTCAGCCCCAACCCTGGAGCCGGGTGCGGTATTGGCTGCTCGACCTGGCGGAAGAACTGCTCGCGGTCACCCAGGATGCAACTCTCTCCTCCAGCCCGAGCCTGGACAGGCTCTGGATTACTGAAGATGGACACGCCAAACTATTGGATTTCGCCGCGCCAGGTTCCGCCGCCCCCGATTTGGGCACCGTTGGGCCTGGCGAGCCTGCTTTGCTCACTTCGCAGGCTTTCCTGCGGAAGACGGCTGCATGCGCTTTGGAAGGATACGTCGCCGAGGGTAACAAGACGGCTCGGCCCGTCGCGGCGCCGATTGCTCTGCACGCGACGGAGTTTCTTCAGAGCATCGAGTCTGGCTGCAGCCTCAAGGAATGTGTTGGCGCCCTTCGCCGGTTCCTGGGACTGCCCGCTCAGATTACGCGACAGCGGCGGGCGGTTCTGCTCGGTGGGGCCATGCTGGTTCCGGTTCTCACCATCGCGCTCATTGGGGGAAGTCTCACCCTTATCCGCAGCGCCCAGACTGCCGAACCTGGCCTTGCCACTCTTCAAGAGTGCCTCGTCCATCACCATGAGCTTCAGCGGCAGGCGAAATCCGCCGAGCTGGCTCACTCTGGCGAGGTGGATGCCTTGGAGGTTTATATCGCTGGCCGATTCGCCTCAATCATCACTAATGCCGCCGAATGGAACCGCCCGGCTGCCCGGCTCCTGGTTACTTATCCCTATCGCGCCGAGGCCGAGCAGATCGTGGCCCGCAGGGGCGTGCCTGCCGCCGGCCAGTTCGCCCAAGCGTCGGAGACGGTGAAAGGGTTCTTTAGAAAGCTGCCGGACGATGCGGCGCGCGAGTCTTTCCGAAGCGTTAACCCATTTCTGGGGGCGGCCATCCTCGGCTACGTCAACACTCTGCTCATTGTGGTCGTGCCCTCCCTGTGCGGCTCACTGCTGTTCCATGGCGGGGCGCTGGTGAAGTTGCTGGGCATTGTCTTTGTCGATCGGCGGAACCGGCCCGCCTCCAGGTGGCGGGTGACGGCGCGGTGTCTGGTGGCCTGGCTGCCGATCGTACTGCTGCCGATCGGGTTCAGGTGGTTGGCACCGGTGCTCGGTCCGACTCGGGCCATCCTGGTGGCGGCCGGCCTGGCCAGCATCTTGGCCTTGCTCTCTCTCCTGCTGCCGCAGCGCGGCTTGGCGGACCGCCTGGCGGGAACCTGGCTTGTCCCACGATGACCTCACCCGCTGTCGAGGATTTCAGCGAGTCACCCTTTCAGCCTCGCTCGCCGCTCCCTATTCTACATGATCTTGAGCTTGGGCAAATCTTGCGAATCGATTAGCCCGACCGGTTCGTCCCTGGAGTTAACGACGATGAGGTCGTCGATGCTGGATTGGTTGAAGATCTTCACCGCTTCGGCGGCCAGGGCCTGTTCGTAAATGCGAATAGGGCGGCGGGTCATCACGCGTTTGAGGGGTTGTTCGAGGAGGTCGTTATCGGTCGTCATCTGCCGGCGAAGATCCCCGTCGGTGAACACCCCGACCAGTTTGCCGCGCTCATCTACAACGCTGAGGCTTCCGGATTGGGCCTGAGTCATGACGGCCAGGGCGTCTTTGACCAGTAGATCCTGGCCCGCCACCGCATTGAGCGACCCTGAGCGCATGATGTCGGACGCGCGCGAGAGCATGGCTCGGCCAATAACGCCGGAGGGCTCCAGGCCGGTGAACTCCCGCTGTTTGAACCCGCGCCCCGCCAGGATACGCCCGATAGCGCCGGAGGGATGGAATTTGGCAAAGTCCTGCTGTCGGAATCCGCGGGCCTGGAGCACGGCCATGGCGAGGGCGTCGCCCATGACGAGCATGGCGGTGGTGCTGGCGGTGGGAGCGAGGTTGAAGGGACAGGCCTCCTTCGGGACACGCACCTTGAGGACCACATCGCTGAAACGGGCCAATGAAGACCTGGGAGCGCCGGTCATGGCGACCATCTTGATGGAGAAGCGTTTCAGGGCGGGCAGCAGGCCCAGCAATTCGGACGACTCGCCTGAATAACTCAGGGCCAGGACAAGGTCGCCATCGTTGACAATTCCCAGGTCGCCGTGGAGCGCATCAACGCTATTGAGGACGACGCTGGTGGAACCGGTGCTGGTGAGGGTGGCGGAGATTTTATGCCCGATATTGCCCGACTTGCCGATGCCCATCACGATGATCTTTCCCCGTTGACGCAGCGTGTCGCAGATCATCTCTACCGTCTCATCGAAGCCGCCGTCAAGCTGGGCGCGGACGGCCTTGAGTGCCGCCAACTCGATATCGAAGACCCTGCGCGCTTGGGCCAGGTGCTGCACGGATGGAGAGCGAGTGCTCACGAGGGGCCTCTCCAGGGGGGCGGCGCCTCAGGCCGCTTTTCCCGTCTCATTGAGCATTGGGCATTGGCAATGAATAATGGCAAATGCTCAATCCCTAATGAGAAATGCCGTTGCGCGCGCCTCAGGCGCAAACCGCTTCGGCCCCGCCGCACGTGGGGCAAAACCTGACCTGCCTGCAATATGTTCTTGAGATTCAAGGATGAGCAAGGGGAGGGGCAGACCACTTGTTCTGGCCAGCGACAATTGGGAATCGAGAATTAAGAATTGAGAATTTCAAATTGAGTCGGATTGTAGCGGCGGACATTCACTCCGCATTGGGGTAGGAACCGAGGACCTTGACATAGCTGCAATGCTCCCCCAACAGGGACAGGGCCTTGGCCACCTTCCGGTCTTCGACATGCCCGTCGCAATCGACAAAGAAGAGATATTCCCAGGCCTTGCGTTTGCTGGGACGCGACTCGATTCGGGTCATGTTCAACCGATAGCGCCGCAGCGCGGCCAGCGCCGAATAGAGGGCACCCACCCGATCCATCACGCTAAACAAAAGGCTGGTGCGGTCCTTGCCGGTGGGAGGACTGCACTGGCGTCCAAGCACCAGGAAACGCGTCGCGTTGGCGGCGTTGTCCTGGACATCGAGTTCGAGGATGGGGACGCCGTATTTCTCCGAGGCCAAAATGCCGGCGATGGCGGCGGAATTCGGCTCCTGGGCGGCAAATTCGGCCGAGCGCGCGTTGGAGGAGGTCTCGATGATTTCGGCGCGGGGAAAGTTGGCCTGAATCCACTGACGGCACTGGCCGAGGGTTTGGGGATGGACGTAAAGCTTCTTGATCTCGGCGCGCTTGAAGCGGCTCAGGAGACAGTGTTGAACGGGCAATACGATCTGGGCGACGATTTTCAAATCGCTATCGACGAACATGTCCAGCGTGTGCGTGACAACGCCTTCAGTCGAATTCTCGATGGGCACCACGCCGTAGTCCGCCCGCTTCTTGCTCACTTCGGTGAACACGTCGGAGATGGTCTTTTGAGGAGAATAACGCAGGCTGGAGCCAAACCGGCGGATGGCGGCCTGGTGGGTAAATGTGGCCTCGGGGCCCAGGTAGGCAATCGTCAACGATTTTTCCAGCGAGAGCGCGCTGGACATGATCTCGCGATAAATGGCCCGGAGTGATTCGCCGGTTACGGGCCCCTCGTTGAGCCGGCAGATCCGGTTCAAGACGGCGTGTTCGCGATGGGGCGCATAGACTTCATCGCCCGACTTGAGCTTGATCTCGCCGATCGCCAGCACGTGCTTGGTCCGCTCGTTGAGCAGCTTCACGATCTGGGCGTCATACTTGTCAATAGCCTTCCGATGTTCGGTAATGTTCATTCTGGTTCCTTGTTGCCGTCCGGGGACGTCTCGGCGGCTTCTTCGGGTGATGCCGCTTCGGTTTCGCCTGAAATCCCGGCGTCGCCTTCCTCTGTCCGGGCAGGCTCGACGGGCCTTCCGGCGGCTTCACCCGTGGTCTCGGGGGCGGCGCCGGGTGAATAGGCTGCCGCTTCGCTCACTTCTGAGGCGAGGGAAGGCTCCGCGCTGGTATGTGCCGGCTCGGCAGGCCCTGCCGCCGTTTGGGCCTCTCGAGCGGGTACTGCCGGAGGCGCTTCGCTGGCCGCCGGCTGCGTCAATTGCTCCGGGGGCGTGGTAGCCAAGCCGGCGTCCACGGTAGCCAGGGCGGCGGGCTTTTGGAGGGGGATGCGTCTGAGTTCTTCAGCCGCCGGCAACTCCTCCAGGCTCCGCAGCCCGAAGTATTCGAGGAAGACCGGTGTCGTGATGTAGGTCATGGGCCTGCCAACGACCTCAGCACGCCCCGCCTGCTCGATTAATCCACGTTCCAGCAGCGTCGAAACCACCCCATCGACCGCCACGCCCCTGACCTGCTCGACCTCCGCCCGCGTCACCGGCTGGCGATAGGCAATGATGGCCAGCGTTTCCAGGGCGGGCTGCGACAGCCGCGGCGGCCTCGCCTTGTGCCCCACCAGGGCCTTGAGCCATGGCCCGTACTCCGGGCGTGTCACAAATTGCCAGGAACCGGCCACACAGGCCAAGCGGTAGCTGCGCCCGGCGGCTTCGTGTTCGCTCTGCAGAGTCTCCAGCGCGGCAATGACTTCGTCTTCCTTGACCTTGCGCAAGGCCTTGACGGCAGCATCGCCTTCGGCATGCTCCGGCGCCAGGGCGAAAACCTCGCGAATCTCTTTGATGCTCAATGGCTTCTGCGCCGAAAAGAGCACCCCTTCCAAAATGAATTTCAATTCCATCTCGACTGACTAAACCGCCTCCGCGACGGCCGGTTCGGCGCGCAGGATTCGAATGAGGCCGAACGGCTCATCCTGCACGGCGATGATTTGCTTAAGCCGGATCAACTCCAGCAACGCCAGGAATGTGCATACCACTTCCGGACGCGAACTGAGGCCCGAGAATAGCTCGGTGAAGAGGACCATTGGGCGCTCGCTGATAGCCCGGAGCAGCGCCTGCATCTTCTCGCTTACGGACCATTTGTCCTCAAAAATCTCGCGCGGGTCCTCGCGCTTGTTGAACCGCTTGAGCACGTCATCTACCGCCTTAACCAGGTCGAAAATCGACGCGGCGGCGGGCTGCGCTTCCTCCCGCTCGAACTCGATGCGGCCCGGCGACCGCGCAAACACGTTCTCCTGGCGCTCCTGGAGGGTCTCCAATCGCGCGGCGGCGTCTTTGAACTTCTTGTATTCAACCAATTGCCGGACCAGTTCCCAGCGCGGGTCGTCTCCCTCATCCTCGCCCTCTAACTGCGCCTGCTGATCGACTGGGAGCAGTTCCCGGCTCTTGATGTACATTAGCGTCGCGGCCATGACCAGGAATTCGCCCGCGACCTCCAGGTCCAGCAGGCGCATTGCCTCGATATATTCGATGAACTGCGTAGCCAGGCTGGTCAGGTTCACCTCGTAAATATCGACTTCCTCCCGCTTTATCAGGTAAAGCAGCAGATCCAGCGGCCCTTCAAAGACCTCGAATTTAACCTTATATTCCGCCATTGCAGTGTCTAAACGCTCGTTCAGGACGCTGCATTTTAGGCGCCAAGCCCTGCCTTTGGCAATGGCAGAAGCCGT
>JBJKSV010000548.1:0-9275 GCA_046703605.1 Limisphaerales bacterium | reverse complement strand
GACCGCCCCCAAGTCGTTGTCCTCCAGAGAGAAAACCGGCAGGGGCTCCAGGCGTCCGCTGCCTTCAGGCAAAGGCAAGAGGCCCTTTCCGCCCGGCAAATAGCAGGCGATCTTAACGGTTTGGGTGTTTGTCTTCGCAAGCAGAACAAACGTCTCAGGAGGCCTCTCGCGGACCTCCTGGAAACCGCCCCCGCCATCCTCGGCGTACCAGACCCGGGCCCGATACGTGTGGTAGCTGGCCTCGCGGAGCACCCGAGGCGGCGCGCTCCCAGGCGCCATCTGGAGGCGGATGACGATGGCTGGAGACTCCTCGAGGCGCCCGATATCCCCAATCCGGGTTTTGGACTGAGTCGGATCGAAGCCGTGGTGGGCAAAACGCGAAAACCAGCGGGAGTCGAAATTGCCCAGGTAATGTTGAGCCTGGTTGATGCCCCACTGGCCCAAAAAGCCGAGACCCACCACCAGTGTCAGGGCGCTAATCCAGGCCGCGCGTCCGAAATAAGCCGAGCGCTGGCGCCAAAGCGCCGCCGCCAACAGCGCGCACAGGCCCCAAAAAAATGCCCCGCCCTCGCTGTGGTGCAGGCTCGCGCCAAAAAGGCATAGCCCGAAGTAGGCATAGGAGACATTGACGACTGGTGAGGCTGGCGGCGGCTGTCCGCGCTCCCGCGCCCGCAGCCAGCGCCGGCGCAGGATGAGCGAGACGATGTGAAGGGGAATCCCTTCGCGGGAACTGAAAGTCTGAGCTGTGATGAACGGGAAAAAGACGATGGGCAGCCACCGCATCAAGGCGGTTGTCGCGCGGGCGCTTGCCGTTCCGGCGCCGCGCTGCGTCAGGGCGTTTGGGTCGCGGAAATAGTTCAGGAGATTAGCCGGTCCCTCGTTGGCAGTGAACGAGTACGCCGCCGCGGCCAGCAGCAGCAAGGAGCAAAAAGTCCAGATCCGGGTGAAATCCTCGTCCGTGAGGTCCCAGCGCGCCTTGACCAAACGCGCACTCTCGAGAATGGCGGCCATGGGCGCTGCCAGGAGCAGAAAGCCCGTCTGCCAACCCCAGAACAGGAGGGCCAAGCCCAAGAGCAGCGGCGGCGGCTTTTTCACCTTCTCATAATCGGGCCAAACCCTGCTCGACCTGGCCCGCCTCCAGCACATGAACCGGAGTCTGCGGGTCAACGGGAGCACTTTGCCCCAAGACCTGCGCCCCGCCAGCCGCGGTGATGACCAGTACCAGGACAGGCAGGCCATACTCCCTGAGTTTCTGCACGAATCTGCGCCGCTGTTCATCCCAATCCAACAGAACACACACACAGCCACTGACCGCCTGAATGTGGTCCAGTACAAGGTGTTCCAGTGCGCCGAAGGACTGGCCGCGACAGGCGCTTACCGACGCCAGGATTTCGAGCATTTGCTCCACATGCGCCACACCCCGACCGCTGGTGAAACAGTAGGACCTTGCCCCGACGAACATCAAGTCGAGCAATGACTCCTGGCTTTGCACGGTGCAAGCGAAGGACGCCGCCACCGAAACCGCCTCCTCGAGGGCTTCGTCGGGATCGCGCTCGGTGAAAGTGTCGAGCACCAGAGCATGTCTCACGAAGAATTCGTCCTCAAATTCCTTCACCACTGGTTTGCCCAGCCTGGCCCATGTCCGCCAGTGAATGTGCCGCAACGGGTCGCCATGCCGATAATCCCGCAGAGCCACGAATTCCTCGCTCTGGCCCACATTCGAAGCCAAGGCGACTCCCCCAAACTGGTAGCGAGTGGAACCGCTCAAGGAAAGGGGAGGGAGCGGATAGCGCTTGGGTAGGACCAGCAGCGACTGCGGGAGCGGCCCGTGACAAAAAGCACGGAACAGTCCGAATGGATCCGTTCGGGCGAGAATGGCTCCAGAAAAGCGGAGGACGCCCCGGCGCAGCGGGGTCAGCTCCAGTTCGACCTCGGTTTCCTGCTGAACCGCCAGCCGCGCAATGGGCACGCCTTTGACCTGGGCCGGGGGAAAATGTCTGGCCAACGGCGATTGGGTGAAACGGAAGGAGTGACTTTCCAGGAAACGCTGAGCGGTGAACCATTGGTCAAAGGAGGGTCCTGCCTCCGCGAATTCTTCCAAGGCGGTCAGGCCCTGGCAGTTCCTGGGGCCAAGATTCTTGATGAAGAGTTTATAGGTGAGTGGGCAGCCCACGGTGGCAAACCTCGGCAGGATGCGGCGGGGAGCAAATCGCAGCCGGAAGGACCAGTTGAAACAGGAGGCTACTAAACACAGAAACAGCAGCAGGGAAAACACCTGGTAATCCATGTTGTTGTCGGTGTCGATGCCCATGAAGGATGTCAACACCAGGGCGCCGACGAACACCAAACCCATATTCGTAAATCGCCGGCGGACCCGGTTGCGCAACGACCTCGACAGACGGTAAAGACGGTATTGGAGCCTCCACATGAGCATGGGCTAAATTACGCGGGGGCCCGCGTCTTCTTAACGATCTCTTCGACCACGCCGCGAGCCGTCAGGCCGGAGAAGCGCGCCTGTGGCTCCATCACCAACCGGTGCGCAATGACCGGCGCCGCCAGTTCCTGAATTTGATCGGGAGTCACGAATTGCATTCCATCGAACAGGGCCAGCGCCTGGGCGGCCTTCATGAGGGCAATGGAGGCGCGGGGACTGGCGCCAAGCTGAACCCCTGGGGCATTGCGCGTGGCGCCCACCAGGGTAACCGCGTAGTGCTTGAGTTCCTCGCTGATACGCACTTCTTCGACCGCCTCTCTCAAGGCGAGCACCTCCGGAAGCGTGGCGCAGGGCGCCAACTCGTCCAGGGGATGATTCCGCTCGTGGGCGGTCAGAATTGCAACCTCCTCGGCGGGTTGGACGTAACCGAGGGTAAACTGCATGGCGAAGCGGTCCATTTGCGCCTCCGGCAGGGGGTAAGTGCCCCGGAACTCGACCGGGTTCTCCGTAGCGATGACAAAAAACAACCCGGGCAAGTCGCGGCGTTCTCCATCGACGCTGACCTGGCATTCGCCCATGGCCTCCAGCAAGGCCGATTGCGTGCGCGGCGAGGCGCGGTTGATCTCGTCCGCCAGGAGGATATTCGTGAAGATCGGGCCTTCGTGGAAATGAAACTGTTGATCGCGCTGGTTGAAAATCGACACACCCAAAATGTCGGAGGGCAGCAGGTCTGGGGTAAACTGAATCCGCTTGAAGGTTGAATCGATCGAGCGAGCGAGGGCTTTGGCCAGTGTCGTCTTGCCGGTGCCTGGAAAGTCCTCCAGCAGCACATGGCCGCCGCTGGCAAGGGCGGCCAGCAGCTTGCGGGTCGAGGAGGCTTGGCCCCTCATAATGCGGGCAATATTGCCGGTGATGCGCCGGTACACCTCCCGGGCGCCGCTCGCCTTGGAGCGGGCTTGTAACGGCGCCTGCCCGTCGCCGGCGTCACCTGAGGGCATCGGCTCTCGACGGACCGCTGCGGCTTGTTCTTCCCGTTTGAACATGCGGCTAATCTAACGTGGCCGGGCGGGAATGGCTACGCTTTTGCGCCCCCTGAGAAACCCGACTTCCTGAGCGAGGAACCGCTGAAAGAAGGCTGAGAGAGTTATCTCGTGGCCTGGGATGAAGATGACTCAGGCCACCCATCGCTTAAACCTAAAGGTTCCTTCGAGAAATCCTATTAGTCTAAACAATCAGCCACTGCAAAGGTGTAAGAGTAAAAAACGACGAAACCATCGCTGTTGGGGGCAATGAACATGAAGAGCTTAGTTTTGGCAATGTCGGGAACCGCTACACCGCACACTCGCGCGGCCATCAATCGAGCCTTTAGGCTGGATAATTTCGAGATGCTTTGCGCGGCGAATCCCGCGGAGGCCCTTCTCGCATGATGCCGCCGCTTTTATTCAGGGTCTTCCAGAGGTTCTTCAAACTGGAGGCGGCCGGCGGCATTGTCCTAATGGCCTGCGCGGTCGTGGCATTGGTGTGGGCCAACTCGCCCTGGGCTGCCGGCTACTCGGCGTTTTGGAACACCAAACTGACGATTGGCATCAAGCCCTTTCAATTGTCCGAATCGCTCCTGCACTGGATCAACGACGGCTTGATGACGTTGTTCTTTTTCGTCGTGGGTCTGGAAATCAAACGCGAACTGCTCTGCGGCGAATTGGCTTCGGCCAAACGCGCCGCCTTGCCCGTCATGGCCGCCCTGGGAGGAATGCTCGCGCCGGCCGCGCTCTACGCCTGTTTCAACGCCGGCCAGCCCAGCGCGCGCGGTTGGGGCATTCCGATGGCGACAGACATCGCGTTCTCGCTCGGTGTGCTGGCGCTGCTTGGCCGGCGCGTGCCGTTTGGGCTGAAGATTTTTCTCGCCGCATTGGCAATCGCCGACGACCTGGGCGCGGTGCTGGTCATCGCGCTTTTCTACACGGAGACACTTTCCTTCACCAGTCTGGCGATCGCGGGGGCGTTCTGCGTCGCTCTGTTTGGTATCAATCGACGCCGTGTCTCACACCCGCTGCCCTACTTGCTGCTGGGTCTTGGCTTATGGCTGGCCGTACTCAACTCCGGCGTTCATGCCACCATTTCCGGCGTCCTCGTGGCGATCGCCGTTCCCTCTCGCCCGAATGTCAGCCGCCTCTCGGCTCCTGAGTTGAAGGGCTTGGCGGCGCCCCTGAGCCGTTTTGAGGAGGCGCTCCATCCATGGGTGAGCTTTGGCATTATGCCGCTGTTCGCCTTGGCGAATGCGGGAGTGGCGCTCGCAGGCGAGGCACACTCCGGGACCGGTCAATCGGTGAGCCAGGGCGTGATTGCCGGGCTGGTCCTGGGCAAACCCATCGGCATTGTACTGCTCTCGTGGATCGCCGTGCGGCTGGGTGTGGCCGTGCTGCCCGAGGGCGTTCAGTGGAGGCATTTGCTCGGGGTCGGCATGCTCGCCGGGATTGGCTTTACCATGTCCCTGTTTGTGGCCAGCCTCGCCTTTGGGATTGGCCCGCTGCTCGACGCAGCGAAAGCAGGTATCCTTGTCGCCTCGCTGGCTTCCGGCCTGTGCGGCGGCCTGGTCCTGCTCGCAACCAGTTTGCGCCGCGCGCCCGCCGCGCAGCCAGCCGGCGCACCAGTTATCTCATGACTTCATGTTCTGTCTGGCTCGGCTCGCCCGCGTTCATCCTCGCGATGCGGGCGCTGAATTTGGGCTGCTCCACTCGCAGGGGTTGGCAATCGGGATTTTTAGAGTGCCTCAAACTATTAACTTAAAGCTAAAGATCCATTCGAGAAATCGTATTAGTCAGATCGTCATCACGGGCTCAACGTCGGACTATGAAGGAGAAGCCCAACGGAGAAGAACTCGGCGCCTTGTCGCGCTATCCAAACGCCAACCTGGGCGTGCGCCGGTCAGACCCGGCTTGTCTCCAACCGCGGCGGACACCCGAAAGTGTCCAGGACTTCGATGCCCATCACAACGGCCCTACGGACAAACGCTTCAACCGAAAGTAGCATTCCTGTTTATGAAAACCCAAACTGCAGATTTTCTGCCTGTCTTTGGTGTCTTCCTCGTTTTCGTGGGAGGCATCGGTTATATGACGCATCCGGAGAAGGAGACTGGATTCCTGATCGCCGGCCTGCTTTTCGGAGCGCTTTGCGTGGTGTGGGGCCTTCTCGGAGCCAGCGGCATCCGCTGGAGTTGGTCGGCCGGCTTCGGCACCATCGTGCTTCTGGCTGCCGGCTGTGTGTGGCGCGCGGTTGTCAATTGGACGGCTGTGGCCGAGGGGGATTCGGAAAGAGCATTCACTGCCGGACTCGTCACCCTGACCGCTGCGATTTCGGCTCTGATGCTGGGCCTATTCTTGCGAAACGCTCGCACGGCCTCGTAGTCCGCCACGACCTTCCAAGTGACCCCCTGTTTCCTCGAAATAGATCAGCGTACCTGAGCTGTCGAGTAACTCGAGTAATGCGCCATCTGACCACGTCATAAGGTCCCTGCTGGATTGGAGCCGGAACTGCTGATCGGCCGCCCCGGTGAAAAGAAACACGTTCATGCCCGGCACCTGGTCGCGGGCGATGACTTCGAGCAATTCAATGATGAGCTGCTTCTCGTTCCTTTTTAGGGGGCCACGAAATAAGCCAAATACGCGAAAGGGGAAAACTGGACGGCCGCGCAGAGAGATTCGGGGCCGCTGCTTGGTTTTTGGGCGGGTCGCTTCAATTTGGCGGTTTGGGCGGCGCGCATGCCACTCACGCAAAGGCGGGGAGGGAACGGCAAGGGAGCGGGAACCGACGCTCGGTTTCCGGGGACCGGCGAGGAACACTGAGAAACCAACAAGCAAGATGCACCGTGCAGTGGTCAAAGGGAGTGGGAGGGGGCCCTTGGGGGTCTGGAGCCGTAACGTCGTAACAACCCGCATAAACATTGGGTGATCTCGAGGTCCAGGCCGTAACAAAAGCCGTAACAAGCCGTCACGCGAGGCGTAACAGGCTTATTGGCTGGCGCGGAGGGCATCCAATTCGGAGCGGGAGATGTAGCGGCGGAAGGCTTCGGTGAAGTCGGATTCGAAGTAGCCTTTGGCGAGGGCGCCATCCAGGCGGAGGTTGCGGGGGCTGATGCCGAAGAGCTTGGCGATCTGTTCGGGGGTCATGCCGATGCCCGCGTCGCTGACGCGGAAGAGGACAGAAGACAGAGGTCGCAGGTCGGAGGTCGGCAATGCGATGCCAGGGTCGGAAGTTCTGACTTCTGGCTTTTGAGTTCTGACCTCTAACTTGATGGTTCCTTTCTCGGTGAACTTGGACGCATTGCTCACGAGGTTGAAGAGGATCTGGCGGACTTTGGTGAGGTCGGCGCGCATGGAGCCGAGGTCCTCCGGGCACTTGATTTCAAGGCGGTTGCCCTTCCTGGTGACCAGGGGCTGGGCGGTGGCAGCGACTTCGTTGACGAGCTTGGCGACGTTGAAGTCTTCGAGGAAGAGGCTCATCTTGCCAGCCTCGATTTTGGAGAGGTCGAGGATGTCGTTGATGAGGCCCAGTTGATGCTTGGCGGCGGCATGGATCTTCTGGAGGTCGGGAATATAGCCCTTATCGTCCATATCCTCGGCCTCTTCCTGGAGCATCTCGGAGTAGCCGATGATGGCGTTGAGAGGAGTGCGCAATTCGTGGCTCATGCTGGCCAGAAACTGCGATTTGGCCTGGTTGGCCGAATCGGCAGCGTCCCTTGCATCCTTTAGCCGCTCAGCCGCGAGCTTTTCGTCGGTGACATCCCAGATGATGGTCTGCACTCCGACGACCCTGCCGCCTGCGTCCCGAATGGGTGTCTGGATGTCGTGCAGCCAAACCATTTCGCCGTTGGGCAGCTCGTGTTTCAAGTCTCGCGTGTGGTTTCTTCCCGTGAGGATCACCTCCTCATGCGACCGCCTGATCGTGGCGGCCAATTCGGGCGGGAACCACTCGGGCAGGTCGCCCCAAGGCTCGTCCTTCTCGATATCCAAACGGAGCGTTGTTTTCGAAAGTCAAAACTCTCTCGCCGTCTTGTTCGCGAAGGTCAGTTTGCCTTGAAGGTCCCGCCGGATCACGAGGACCGGCACGTATTCCACCAGAGATTTGAAATACTCCTGGGCGCTCTGACGCTCCGCGACTTCCACTTCCAGTTTCTTTCGCGCTTCCCGGTCGTGTTTGACCATCTCTGCCCGCAACTCCTCCGCCTCGCGTTTGCGGCGCACGACGATCCAGCGCGCTATGAACGCCCAGCCAATCAATCCCAAGATACCGCCTCCGACCGGTGCCATGATGAACGCATTGAGATACCAGGGCGGCACAACGGTCAGATGGCCAATGGCGGGACGGGAGTAGTTCAGGTCGCGGTCTATCTCCTGAATAAAGACGGTGTAATCGCCTCTGGCTTTGGCAAGCCATTCGAGGTGAGTGGAGCGCGTGGGCCGCTGCCAGAGCGGGTCCGCCGGCGCCGTCTCCACCTCGCCCGGCACCACGGCGTAGCGATAGAGCCGCCGTTCGGGCCGGTTGCGGGTGCAGAAATCCACCGCATTACAATTGAAAGTAACCCGCTGGCCCGCGGTGATGTCCGGCACCTCGGCCAGGTTGGTGGCGCCTTTGTCGGTTTGGACCACGACCAACGGCGGCGGGTTCGTCCGACGGACCGGTTCGTAGCGCGTCAGGCTTCCGCCCTGGCCGCCGAACCAGAGCGCGCCTTTCGAATCCTGCACGACGGCGGTAACCCCGACTTGCAACAGTGTGTCGACCGGGCCCAGCGGCATCCAGGCCCGCCCGTCGCAGCACGTGACCGTCGTCCCTCCCGCGAACCAAAGCCGGCCCTGATCGTCGCGGTAGATCCGGCTGACGCTATGGGGCACCATCAGGTCGCCTCTCGGCACGACAGGTTCGATCTGGTGGCCGTCGTAGCGGAACACGCCGGCTTTCAGTGAACCAAACCAGACGGTGCCGTTGCTCCCACTGGCAATCCCGGTCACATTTGCCAAGGAAGTCCCGGCGGCGTGCGTAAACCGGGTCCAGTGGGTCCCGTCGAAGCGCACAATCCCGCCGGCGGTGCCGATCCACACGTCTCCCTGCCCGGTGCAGTGGACGGCGGTCACCCCATTCGTCAGGAGGCCCTGGTCGCGGGCCAGATCGGGACGCGCGCTCTTTCCGTTGAAGCGAACCACCCCACCATTGCTGCATCCGGCCCACACCGCACCGTCCGGGGCCGCGGCCAGGCACGTAATTCGCCCTGCCGGCAGGGTGCTGAAATTCGTGATGAACGAAACCGGGCTTCCCTCCCGAAGCAGCGCAATGCCGCGCTGTTGGTTCGTGGAAAAGGCAGCCCAAATCAAGCCGCCCGCACCGCGGACCATGTCCGATACTGTGCCGGGTAGCGCGCCAGACCTGAACTGATGCCCATCGAACAAAGTGACCTTCGCGGCGATGCTGGCGACCAACTCGCCGTCCCCGGTAGCCAACCGGCAGTTCACGGGGTAGTTTATTCCTCGATCAGGGAGGCCGTCGGCTGGGGTGTAGTGGCGGAAGCTGGTTGAATCATAGCGCCACACTCCGTTTTTCGACGTAAACCACGTCGCTCCGTCCGGGCCGGTCTCGATGTCAAAACAGGTGCCGGGGGCGTAGGTGCCCCCGCCTTCCGCGGTCTTGTCGGCTTGGCTGAAAATGGTGAAACTCTGAGCCTGAGGATCGAAGCGGGCTACCCTCGGCTCAGACATTCCCATCCAAACAGCACCATTGGTCGCGACGTGAAGGCTGAGAATGTGCGTCGCCGGCAGACCCGCTGGCAGTGGGACGTAAGTGAAGTTTGTTC
>JBJKSV010000547.1:0-2991 GCA_046703605.1 Limisphaerales bacterium | reverse complement strand
GTACAGGTAATTCCGCATGTCACCGACGAGTTTCAAAAACGGATTCATCTTTTGGCCGATGTGAGCAAGGCCGACGTGATGATCACGGAAATCGGCGGCACCACCGGCGACATCGAAGGCTTGCCCTTCCTGGAGGCCATCCGGGAATTCGCCCTCGAGGTGGGCGCACACAATGCCATGTTCGTCCACGTCACTTACGTCCCGTTCATCAAAGCCGCCGGTGAGCTCAAGACCAAGCCCACCCAGCAGTCCGTCGCCAAGCTGCGCGAGATTGGCATCGCGCCTCAGATTCTCGTCTGCCGCTCCGAAAGGCCTCTGGACAAGGAGTTGAGGCAGAAGATCTCGCTGTTCTGCAATGTGCCCTACAAGGCCGTCGTCGAGGAGAATGACGTGGACCACAGCATCTATGAGGTGCCTCTCATGCTCCAGCGCGAACGGGTGGACGACCTGGTCTGTGAACAATTGCACCTCGATGTCCCCGCGCCCAACATGACCCATTGGCAGGAAATCCTGCGAAAGATCATCGCCCCCCAACACCGCGTCCGCATCGGCGTCGTCGGAAAATACATCGAACTGCAAGATGCCTACAAATCGGTCTATGAGGCCGTCAGCCATGGCGGGGTGGCCAACGATTGCGGTGTGCAGATTCAAAAGGTCGATGCCGAGGACATCGAACGGGACGGAGCCGGGAAAGTGCTCCAAGGCCTGGCGGGTGTGCTGGTGCCCGGCGGTTTCGGCGAGCGTGGCATCGAAGGCAAAATCCAGGCGGCGCGTTACGCCCGGGAGAACCATCTGCCTTACCTGGGCCTCTGCCTGGGGATGCAAATCGCCACCATCGAGTTCGCCCGCAACGTCCTCAACCTGCCCAAGGCCCATTCTACCGAGTTTGACGCCCAAACGCCTCACCCGGTCATTGCGATGCTCGACGAGCAAACCCGCGTGACGCGCAAAGGCGGCACGATGCGGCTTGGGTCCCAGCCCTGCCAATTGATCGTCGGCACCCGGGGGGCCCGGCTCTATGGGGCCTTCGTGGTCAACGAACGCCATCGGCACCGCTACGAGTTCAACAACGCCTACCGCCAATCCTTCGAGGCAAAAGGATACGTCATCAGCGGCACGACCCCGGACGCCAAGCTCGTCGAGGTCATCGAGCTGGCCGAACATCCCTTCTTCATCGCCAGCCAGTTTCATCCTGAGTTCCACAGCAAACCACACCAGCCGCATCCTCTGTTCAGAGGCTTCATTGCCGCGGCTCTGGCCAGAACGAACGGCAAATAGCCCGTGGTCATTCCCAGTGGTATCGCCAACCGCGCGCCGGGAGAGTGAATTGGGTGTCGTTCAACTCCACGCTGGCGGGTGCGTTGTTGAAGTTCTCAATCACCCAGCTTCCGTCACTGAACAAATAGAGGCCAACGCGGTTGGGCGCATGGAAGGAGGCCTTTAGCGGGCGCAAGAGCGGGGCGCGCAGTCCATCCAATTCGCCCTGGCTCAGTTCGAGCAGCGATTTGGGGTCGCCCTTGACCGAGAGGATATGGACATCTGCGGCGCGCAGGTCGCACCGATCGGCCAGGGCCTTGGCCAGCCCGTCGGTGAGCAGGACAGGTTTGCCTGCCTGGATGAAGGCGCCTAGTTCGGAAATCAGATCCGGGTCCTTGAGCGCATGCACCGAGAAAAAGGCCGCGGGCGCATCCGCCGGAAAGGTGTGGCACGGAACAAGGGGCAGGCCCAGCATCCCTACGAAATCAAACACTCGCGCCTCCTTCCCCGGATGGCTGTTCGGGGGCTTGTAAGCGGCCAGCCCGATTATCTTGCGCGAGCGGACTTGCTTGGAGACCGCGAAGAGTTCCGGCTCATTGGCTCGCAGCGCCTTGATATTCTCCGGGCCGGTGTCCCGCTGGAGCGGGCCATAAGCGAAGAGCATCGACTCGGCCGCGCCTCCCAGGACGGTCTGACGGGCCTGCTCGATGTAAGTGGCCGGGGTCGTGCCGAAAGGATCAAACCATCCGCCGCCGCACTTGGGGCCGCCAATGCCGCCCAGCCAGCGCATGATGAAGTAACCTTCATATTGCGGGGTGCCGCCCCAGTGCGCGTCGTTGTAATCGCGCGTTTCGGTGCCCACCCAGATGCGGTCGAATTCCGCGGTCTCGCGCACTACGTCGTAGCCGCGCTCATGGAAGCGGTCATACCACTGCGGGTATTTGATGATGAGGCGCACCTTGGGATTTACGCGCTTGGCCGGGCCAAGCAGGCAATCCTCCGAGAGGCGCGCCATCAACTCGCGGCGGTAATCCTCCCACGTGTCGCCCTTAACCGGGTAGGTGTGAGAACCGATGGTGACGCGCTCGGCCCGCCGCGCGGCGTCGCACTCCGGGCAGGTGCAATCGGTGAACCAGAAATCGTCGATCATGATTTCGTCAAACATGCTCGCCGCATATTCGAAGATTTGCCGCAGGTGCCTTTGTGTTGGCGGATCGGTATAGCAGGAGATTTCCGAGCTCCAGCCGGTCGAAGGTTTGCCGACCTTCGTCGTCGTGACGCACCCGGAGACTTTGAAACCCTCGGCCAGGAAGCGTTTCTTGGCGTTTTCCAGCGCGGCGCGTTGGGCCTGGTAACCGCCGCGAAAACACTCGATATAGACTTTGGTGACGCCTGTCTGTTTGCACCAGTCAATGGCCTGCTGAAGACCCTCTTCGCTGCTCAAGTAATCCCGCACGTCCTGGGCCGTAAACACTGTGGAGAAGTGGTGCGCCTGTCCGGGTTGGCGGGCGAGGTTCCATAGGTCTTGCGCCGAGGCGCGGGAGGCGAGAGGTAACAAGGCGGCAAGGGCGCCCAGGACGAGACATCGAAAGAGACCATGACGGGCGCGGGAGAAGGCGGGCAATGATTGCGAATTCATAAGCTTACTTGGCGGTATGTCCGTCAAAGGCTGCCAACAATTCGGCGATGTTGTCAAGATCGGCCCGAGTCGAGCGGTTCGGGTCGGTGTTGTGG
>JBJKSV010000546.1:0-8906 GCA_046703605.1 Limisphaerales bacterium | reverse complement strand
GGAGAATATGCCGCCTATACAGCTCTGGTCGATGACCTCTCCTCTGAACCGCCGCCTGTGAGCGCTGCCACCGTCACCAATCTTCCCGGCAGCGTTCAGATTTACGGCGATACGGTCAACCTGCAGGACGCCCGCATCCGTGGCCAGGGCGAAGTACGCATTGTGACCACAAACCTGGTCAGCAGTCAAAACACAGTGATTGATTCCCAGAACCTCAGCTACCATCTCGGGTCATTCAACGGTCATCTCAATGTAACCAACCTCGCCAAGCTGACCGTGGATCGGGTGCGTGGAGATGTCTTCGCTTGGAGTGGACTCTGGTCGAACGTTGTCACGATCATTTATACTAATAACTATGCGGTCATCACCAACTTCGACACCAATCAACCGCCCACTCCGACCTCCTACGATCTCGTCCAATCTCCTGTAACTAATACGGCGAGCATCACCCTGCACGCCTTGCTCTTCGACACCTCTCAGCTCTTAACCCAACTGCCAGTGCATGTCTGGGACATGATCACGCAACCGAACGTCACGAACGCCGTCATCGACGACGATATGGCGGTGGTCGCGAGATTTCTCATCACCGGCCAGAGCTTCACCCTCAACGGCAGTGTTGCCTTTTCAAGCGACAATACTGTGGGGCCAGGTTCGAGCCTGACGGATTGGGATTACACAAATGCCCCGAACCTGTTGTACTTCACCAATAACGGCACACTGACCATTCCCAATTCTGCCACCTTCGGCATTTGGCCGGGCCAACCCTCGCGCTCTTACAGCGCCTTCGTGAACAATGGGACGATCACGGCCAGCACGATCAAAATCAAGACGGATTACCTGGAAGATGGAGGCGGCCTGACGCCACAAGGGCCGATTGCCATCCAGTGCGACCAGGCGAACTTCCTCAACGGCCAGATCACCGCCAACGGAGCTATCCAGATGCAGAGTGGAGACGTAAAGCTCTACCATTCCTCGCTGACCAGCGCCAACAGCTTCTTGACCCTCGTCGTTACCAACTCGCTCCTCGACGCCGGAGGCGGCTCCGCCAACCAGATCATCACAATGGACGGTTTCTCCGTGCTGCCTGGAGTCCCGGGGACGGTGCCAATGGGCGACCTCCTGGGCACGACGATCCAGTCGAAGGCACCGGACTTTGCCAGGATTACCGATACCTGGCCGGCGCGAGACCTTGGCAACAGTGTCGCTGGCTACAGCAACAATCTCGCCGTTGGCATCCTGAATCTCGGCCCGCTTGGGAAAGGCACTTCCTCGATCGAGCTTCGCGGCACAGGGCCGGGAACAAACGGCTTGTATGTCGATCTACTCGACCTGAGCAATTTAAGCAGCAACCTCCAGCAGGTGCTCTTTATCGACCCGAACCTTTATATCTATTACGCCGCCGCGAAATTGTCCTTCACCCCTCCGGCCAATAGCGAGGGCATTCCGCAGGAACCGGAAGAGTACCTGAACGGGATGTTCAATGGCCATCTGCGCTGGGTCCAGGATTTTGCCGGTCCGAATTCGGGCGTGGACTTGCTGGTCAACGGGGCGACCGTCCGCGTGAACAGCGCGTTGCGATTCAGCAAGATCATCGATTCCAATGGGAACGGCATTCCGAATTTCTACGACTCCAATCCATTTAATCTCAATCTCTCTGGCTCGCTCTTGAACAACAGCCAGGCAACCAGCCCCGGCTTCAAGATTACCTGGAACGCCGCCCCGAATGGGAGCTATGTGGTCGAGTATGCCACGGACCTGGGCCTTCAGAATTGGAAGCCGCTCACCACCTACACCAACACCGCGTCCGTCAGCCGCATGGCTACGGTTACGGATACCAACGCGCCCGCCAGCGGCGTCCAAAGATATTATCGTGTCCAATACCGTCAATGACAGCGGGCTCTTGAATTCATGAACATCCGATCCATCTTTACGAAGTTCTTAAGCCTGCTCCGCGATTCCTGGCGGCATCCGGGCGTGCTGTTGCTCTTGGCTCTGTCCCTCGGTTTTTCGGCCTTGGGCGATGAAACGAACTGGGTGATTATCAACGGCTTTGAGGCCCACCCAACTCGAATCCTGGCGAAGTACAAGACCGGCAATGTCACCAAGAGCGCCCTGGCCCCGTTGCGCCAGCTCGGCTCCAAACTCGACCACAAATACAGCCTGGTTCCCGGCCTGGTCGTCCTGGATACCACCAACACCGTCCAGAAGACCAAGTTCTCGGTGCAGGAGCAGCCGGCGCTGGCCAGCCAGCTCCTCCAGCGCATCCAGGCCCTGAAGGCCTCGGGTCTGTTCGAATACGTTGAACCGGATTACGTCGAGCACGCAGACCTGGCGCCCACAGACCAAGCCTTCACCGATGGCGCCCTCTGGGGCCTGCGCAATTACGGCCAGAGCGGCGGCACGCGCGGCGTCGATATCTCCGCCACCAATGCCTGGGACCTCACGACCGGCTCATCCAAGGTCCTCGTAGCGGTCATCGATACCGGTATCCGCTACACCCACTACGATTTGACAAACCAGATCTGGAACAATCCCAACGTTGGTTCTTATCCTGGTTTCACGAACGACCTTCACGGTATCAACGCCATTACCGGCACCGGCGACCCGATGGATGATGTCGGCCACGGCACGCACGTCTCGGGCACCATCGGCGCCGCCGCCAACGACGGCAATCCCATGGTCGGCGTGACCTGGCACGTCCAGTTGATGGCCTGCAAGTTCCTCGGGCAATACGGTGGCGTCAACAGCGACGCCATCACCTGCATTCAATATGCGGTGGCCAATGGCGCACGGATTTCCAACAATAGCTGGGGCGGCGGTGGCTATTCCCAGGCCCTTTATGACGCCATCTACGCCGCGGGCCAGAAAGGCATGCTCTTTGTCGCCGCGGCGGGCAACGACGGCGTTAACAACGATACCTTTCCTCATTATCCGGCAAACTTTCCCCTCAACAACATCATTTCCGTCGCCGCCATCGACCGCTTCGGCAACCTGGCCAGCTTTTCCGATTACGGCCTCAAGACCGTCAACCTCGGCGCCCCCGGCGTCGAAATCTATTCTTGCTACAACGGCTCCGACACCGACTACGCGGTCCTGGACGGAACCAGTATGGCGACCCCTCATGTCACCGGCGTCGCGGCCCTGATTCTGAGCCTTTACCCCAACGCCGACCTCAATGAGGTCCGCCAGCGCATCCTCCTGGGGACCGTGCCGTTGGCCTCCCTGAATGGGAGAACGACCACCGGCGGGCGCCTCGACGCCTATAGGGCCCTCACCGTTACTGGAAACGGCCAGCTCCAGGTCGCCGTTGACCCGCCTTCCGGGGCCAACCTCCTCGCGGGCTCCGCCCAGCCCGTATTCGTCAAGGTGACGGACCTCTTCGGCGTTACCGACGCCTCGGTTACGGCGACCATCCCCGGCGTGACAAACCTGACGTTCGTCAACGATGGCACACCCCCCGACCTCATTTCCAATGACGCGATCTACAGCGCGACCCTGAATGTCCCGGCCAACCTCAGCTCGTTCACCATGACCATCGCGGCCACCGCGACAAACAAGGTCGGGGTGACGAATATGGTGTATTACAACGTCGTCCCGCCACCCGCGAACGACTTCTTCACCAACGCCATCAAGGTGCCGAACCTCGGCGCCGTCTATCCTTCGAACAATCGCTTTGCCACTATCGAACCCGGTGAACCGGCCCACGATGGCAATACCAATGCCGCTGGCTCGCTCTGGTGGGTTTGGTCGCCCCTCCACGACACCAACGTCTTCATCGACACCACGGGCAGCGCGGTGGATGTGGACCTGGCGGTCTATACCGGCGCCAAGCTCTCCTCGCTCCAAACCGTCGCTGCCACCAATAGTGTGCTCGCCCAGCACGTTCATGCCTCCCTGAGCTTGGACGCGCGCGCCGGCCAGGCCTACCACATTGCCGTCGCCGGTATCGACACCAACAATCTTGGCTCCATCCAATTGCGCGTGGCGCCGGGCGGCTCCCCGGACACCACCCCGCCCGAAGTCTTTGTCAGCTCGCCCGCGAGTGGTTCGACCGTCACCAACCGGATTCTCATCCTGTCCGGAACAGCCATCGATCCGCCCCCCAACGCCACCGGCCTTCAACAGGTCAACGTCAGCGTCAATGGCGCCTTGGCGTCCGCCGCCTCGGGCACCACGAACTGGAATTCGCCGGTCCTGCTCCAATCAGGCCTGAACACGATCCAGGTCACGTCTATCGACCAGGCCGGCAACACGTCGTTCCCTGTGGCGATTCAACTGAATTATTTTGAGCAGAATCCCATTAATGACTTCTTCGCGAACGCGATTGTCTTGACTGGCACAAATGGAACCAGTTCGGTCATCACCACCAATGCCACTCGCGAGGTCGGCGAGCCCTTCCATGCCGGCAACCGCGGTGGTCACTCTGTCTGGTGGTCGTTCACCGCCCCTTCTGACGGTGTCCTGACGCTCAACACGACCAATTCCAGTTTCGATACCCTGCTGAGCCTCTACACCGGAACGGTTGTCAGCAACTTGACCACTATCGCCGAAAATGACGACGCCTACCCGGAGGCCCCGGGTGGCTTTAGTTATTTAGCCCAGGCCGTCCGTACGAATGTTACCTATCATATCGCCATTGATGGATACAATGGCGCCTCGGGTCTGGCCAACCTCGCCTACTCCTTCGCCCCAGCGGTTGTCTATCACGTGACTGCCAAGGCTGCTACCGGGGGCACTGTCCAATTGGCCGAGACCAACGCCTTGGGTGGCATGCAGGCCGCCCCAGCCGGCTCGGCGGACTTCCCCTCAGGCTCGACCGCGGTCTTCACCGCAACTCCCAATTCTGATTATACATTCGCCGGCTGGGCGGGTGACAACCTCTCCGCCCAAAGCGCTGCGGCCAATCCACTGAGTGTCACCATCAAGTCCGACCTTGCCCTGACCGCCTCCTTCAGCCCGGTGGTCTTCACCGATGGGTTCGAATCCGGCGGGCTGACCCACCTGCCTTGGGTCACGACCGGCGATGCGCCCTGGTTTGTGCAAACAAATGTGGTCGAAACCGGTCAGTACGCGGTCCGCTCCGGCGTGATCGGGGATAACGGAACCAGCACTCTTATCCTCACCACCAACATGGAAGCGGGCGATGCCGCGTTCGATTACAAGGTCAGTTCCGAGACCAACTTCGATACCTTGACCTTCTGGCTCGATTCTACGCTCCTGCAAAGGTGGTCGGGCGAAGTGGGTTGGTCCACCTACGTCTTCCCAGTGACCAAGGGCGTTCACACGCTCAAATGGGTTTACTCCAAAGACGCCACCACCAGCGCGGGGCTTGACGCCGCTTTCATCGACAACCTCAATCTGCCGGTTTCGGCGCCGCCGGTGGTTCCAGCAACCGTCTTCCTGCAAGAGCAGCAAGATCACTCGGTCATCGTTGGTGTGCATGGCCAGACTAACCAGCAGTACGTCGTTCAGGCCTCGGCCAACCTCACCAATTGGTCCAGCATTTCGACCAACAGCACCGACGCCAACGGCCTGCTCTTTGTTCCCGACGCCGCCAGCGCGACCAATAACGTGCGGTTCTACCGCTCCAAGCTGCCCTGAGCGTCGGCGAGCGATAGCCCCAACGGCAGGGTGTCTCCGAGGGCGCGGGCCTTGTCGGCCGCTTCCAGTTCGACCACCTCGGTGACCATCTGGCGCCATTGAGCCGGCGCGTTTTCAGCCTGCAAGGTCTCACGCACCTTCAGGCGCGTGGCCTCATCCAGGACTCGCAGCCGGTCGCCCGTGAGCCGGGCCAGTTGCGCCAGGGCGAAGAGCGCCCCTTCGAGCTTCACGACATGTGGTTGGAGCAATAGGCCCACCCACTCGGCGGCTTGCGCGGGAGGCAAGGCGTTGTGGGCGCTGCCAAAAATCGGTGCGCGGGCGCCCAGCCGGCCCAAGGCCCACGTCCAAGGACCACTTGCGGTGTCGCGGTCTCCGAAGCGCAAGACAATCCAACCAGCCAGCTCGGCCTTTGCCGATGGCGCCAGGTGTTCGAGGGAGGCCGCCAACCGCGCCATCTCGTCCACACCGTCGGCTTGCACGCCTTTGGGGCGGGGCAGGTTCTTGGGCGGATGAGGTGGAACGCGCAAGGCGAGGAACGGCCTGAGATAATCCCAGATTTCCTGATGCCGGGCCGCGCTCAACCCGGCGGCGATGCGCCTGAGGAAGATCCAGAATTCATTCCACACCGCCTTTCCCTTATGGAATTGGATGCCTTGAGGGAAGAGGCCGGCCGACTGTTGGCAACGCCACTCATCCAGCGGGTAGCCGACACCGGGCCGCAGCGTGTAGCCCAGGAGTAGGAAGAAGATGCGTTCGTGGTCGGCCGAGCGATGGCGCTTGGAGGCCCCGGCGAAGAGCGTGCTCCAGAGCTCGCGCAAGACTGGCAATCCCCATTGCTCGCGCGGGCCGAGCGTCTTTTCGAGGCTGGCCCAAAGCTGCTTTACATCCTTGGGTGGAGTGCCGTTGAAGGTAACGGCCCCGCGGGGTTTGCTGCCGAAGATGCGCTCGACCCACAGCCGCGCCTCGCCGAAGGCCGGGGGCATCGATTCCGCCACCGCGAGCGTGCCCTCTTGTTGATCGCCGCGGAGTTCGAATTCCAGCCGCCAGCGTTCATCACTGGAACTGTCGGCGCACCACAGCTCCAAAGTCCCGATTTCGGTCAGCATCGCGCGAAGATGAACGGGGACATTGCCGGTTCGCCCGCCCGCGCCTTTGAGCAGCGCGTGAATGGGCGCCAGCGGGTCCATGTCCTCACTGACAGCGACCACTTCGCCAGACTTCTCGAAGCGGTCCGAACTGGTCGAGTAGAGAGGGAAGCGCACCGGTTTGCCCAGGGCGAGGTTGAAAACGCGTCCACCCAGGTCGATGGTCTCGGCCTCCTCCTGCCCGCGTGGCACCACGCACAGCGCCATCGGGACTTCACTCCCGGCCTTTTCCAATCCGAGGTAGAGGGCGTGGGCCGCGCCACCCCCGATGCGCCGCCCATGGCCCCGGCGGACCAGTCCGTAGTAGGCGGCGCCGCGAGCGACGGCCAATTCCAGAGACTCGTGATGGAGCAGAGGAATGGGCGGCGCCGCGGGCCACCAACCGGAGACGACGCGCACCAGGCGCTCGGCTATCTCTTTGGACTTGAAGACGCCCCCATTCAAAAGAATGGCATCCGGACGCGGCAGGGTGTGGCCGTCGCCGCTTTCGCCCAAAGCGGCAAGCCCGGATGCGGAGTGGGTTCGCAAGAAGGCGGCCAGGTGCCGGGTTATGGCCGGGTCGGAGGCGTAAGGCAGGCCCATCTCCTGGAGAGCCACCCTGCCGGCGCGATGAGGGGAATCCTCAGGCCGGCATTCGGGCAGGAAACCGTCGAGAATGGCCTCCTCGGCCTGAGCACGCGTAATTTGGGTTGAGAGGGAACTGCCGACCAGGCGGCTGCCCTCACCGGTCAGGGCAAGCCGGGAGATGTCAGGGCCGTTTTCGCTCAGGAGGGTCTCCTTGGCCACTCGCGCCGCCTGGACCAACTGGCTCCATTGGCTCGCGCTGAGCCTTCGCCCGCCGGACAACATCCGTTCCTCCGCCCGGCGAGCAAGGGCAGCGTCCATATTGTCACCGCCCAGCATCAGGTGCTCGCCCACGGCGATGCGGCGCATGATAGGGCCTTCGGGCGTCACGCCCACCTGCACCAGCGTGAAATCCGAAGTGCCCCCTCCCACATCGACCACCAAAACCAGGCGCAGGCCCTCCAGCGCCCGCTCCAAGTCGTGCCGCCGACGGGCCGTGAAGTCGTAAAAGGCCGCCTGCGGTTCCTCGACCAGCGTGAACTTCTCCAAACCGGCCTTTCGCGCGGCGCTCACGGTCAATGAACGCGCCACCTCATCGAAAGAGGCGGGAACGGTGATGATAACCTCCTGGCCGGCTAGCCGCGCCTCCGGATGGGCCGAATCCCACGCTCGGGCAATATGTTCGAGCAGGCAGGCCGAGGCCTCGATGGGGGAGAGCTTCTTTACGTCCGGAGACGCCCCCCAGGGAAGAATGGCGGCGGAGCGATCCACGTTCGGATGGCAGAGCCAGCTCTTCGCCGAAAAAATCAGCCGCCCCGGAACCCTGGCCCCTTGCCAGCGCGCGTACTCGCCCACCACCAGGTCGGGCTGTTCCCCCCACGGCAGGCGGGTCGCCTCGGGCGGCAACTCGTGAGGGTTCGGCAGATAAATGCAGGAGGGCAGCAGCGGGAGCGCGGAAACTTGCGCCGGGCGCTCCAACTGCGGGACGGGGAAGTCGATGACCGGGGCCTCGCGCCCGAGCGAAGGGTCAATGGAGGCGACAGCGCAGTTCGAGGTTCCGAGGTCGATTCCGATTAAGAGGCTGCTTTCCGGCATGACAGCGAATTGGGATTTGCGATTTTAGATTTGCGATTTGCGATTTAGAGACGGCGCGAGGACGATATACGCGACGCCGCCATGATGGCTGTGAGTTCGGTGGCCTCCTTGAGCAGCGCGGCCACTCGCCCCGCATCCAAGAGGCCTGCCTCGACGATCAACTCCATCCAGTATGCAGACTCGTCGGCTTCTTCCTCTACGGTCGCAAGCTTGGAGACAAACTCGGCCTTCGAACGCCCCCGGCAGGCAGCTCGGTAGTTAGCCCCCACCGACGTGCCACTACGGACCAACTGGCCACCGATGGCGCGGCCCTCTGTCGTTCGCGGCAGCGCCGCCACCAGTCTCAGAACGCGCAAGGCAAACTTCTTTGTTCTCTGTTTCAACTCAGCTTCGTTCATGGCCAAAAGCTCTCAAAGAAGCCGCCCAATCGCAAATCGCAAATCTAAAATCGCAAATCCCAAGAATCGCCAGCCCCCTGTCATGCCGGAAAGTAGTACCTGT
>JBJKSV010000545.1:0-13487 GCA_046703605.1 Limisphaerales bacterium | reverse complement strand
GGACCTTCTCCCGGGATTCTGTTATCCAGTGGCCGATCTGTTTAAAGGCTGGGACTGGGAGTGAGGGCGTGCTGGCTGGCCGGCTGCCCTGTGGCAAACCGCCGGTCTTGCGGGACGGCGAAGCTGGCATTGCGGGCGCGGCCTTCGGCCCAGCGGCGGAGGCGTCCAATCTGTTCGTCCATTGTCTTGGCCAGAGGAACGGTTTGAGCCAGGGAAGCGAGGACATGGCCGGTGGTGACTTCCACTTTCGCATAGAAGGCGTCGTAGAGGGCGCTGTTGATGGCCTCCTCGATTTCCGCGCCGCTAAAGTCATGGCTGTGCTCGGCCAGCGCCTGGATGTCGAAATGCTCCGGCGAGCGGCCCCGCCTCTGGAGGTGAATTCGGAACACTTCCAACCGCTCTTCGCGGCTGGGCAGATCGACAAAAAAGATCTCGTCCAGGCGGCCCTTGCGCAGCAACTCGGGCGGCAACTGCGTGATGTCGTTGGCGGTGGCAACGACGAACACCGGCGCCGTCTTTTCGGACAGCCAGGTCAGGAAGGTGCCGAAAACGCGCGCGGTTGTTCCTCCATCCGAGGCGCCCGAGCCTTGCGAGCCGGCAAAGGCCTTGTCGATTTCATCCACCCAGAGAATGGCGGGGGCCACCGATTCGGCCACGGCAATCGCCCGGCGCACATTCTCTTCCGACGACCCCACGAAACTGCCGAACATTCGTCCCATGTCGAAGCGGAGCAGTGGCAGTTGCCATTGATTGGAGACCGCCTTGGCGCACAGGCTCTTGCCGCAGCCCTGGACGCCAAGCATGAGGATGCCCTTGGGCGGCGGCAGGCCAAAGGCGCGCGCCTCGTCCGAAAACGCCAGCGCCCTCTTTTTGAGCCAGTCTTTGAGCACGGCCAGGCCGCCGACATTGGCAAAACTCTCATTTGTGGCGCAGTATTCGAGCAGGCCGTTCTTGCGGATGATCTGCTGCTTCTCGGCGAAGACCTCATTGACATCGTCTCCGCTCAATTGGCCGTCTTTGACGATGATCTTGGCAAACACGTTTTCGGCTTCCCCCAGCGTCAGGCCTAGTGCCGCCCGCAAGAGCCGCTCGCGGCTCGGCCCATCGAGGTCGATGTTGACCTGCTTGAACTGCTTTAGATCGGCAATGATCCCGTCCAGCAGCTCTTCGAGGTCATCTCGAGCCGGCAAGGGAAAATTCAACACCGTGATTTCCTTCTCCAGCTCGGCGGGAATCTCCATGAGAGGCGAAACCAAAATGATGGTCTTGAAGCTGTTTTTGAGATGGAGCGCGATCTCCTTGAGCTTGCGAATCACGGCGAAGTTGGTTCGAGTCAGAAAGGGGTGCAGGTCCTTGAAAATGAAGATAGCCGGTTCGACCTGCTCGATGACCTGGTCGAGCGCGGCCAAAGGCTCTTTGGTCGCCGCGTTCCGCAGCTTTTGCGATTGTATCGACGTGCCGGCCGGCACAATCCCGGTGCTCAGGCTCCATTCGAAGACCTTCTTCTGCCGTTTTCGGGCAATCTCCACTACCATGGCCTGCGCCCGCATCTCCTCACTCGAAATGAGATAGAGGATCGGGTAGCGCGCGCGAATCAGCATTTCCAACTCGGTCTCAAATTGGGTGGAGAGGGTGGCCATCTTAGCTATAGTCCGATTGAGAGCCGCCGAGGCACCAGGGTTCCTTGACTTTCCCGCGCGGGACTCAATTTACAATCCTCAATTCTCAATTCTCAATTCTCAATTGTTGCCGGCACGAACGCGCCGCCTGAGCGCCAGCTCACTAGCTTAGCGGCCAAAGAGCCTCCGCCACCACGAGCGCGTTGGCGGAGCGATGCCGGCAGCCGATTCCGCCAACCGATGCTCGAGGTGAGGCGGCACCGGCGTGTGCAAGGCGTCGTGCCGGAGCATGTCCTCGACCGGGGGGAATTCGAGGGCGGCCGAATGGCCGGCCTGAAAACCGGAGGCCTGTTGCTCCTGTTCTTGCTGGCGCTGCTGCGAGGTCAAACGGCGTTTCATCATAGCAAATTCAGTCGGTCTTTCGGAACTGCGTGGCAAAGGCCCTGCGGGCACGGTGGAGTTTACCCCGAACCGCGTCGGTTGTCTGCCCGGTCACTTCGCCCACCTCATCGTAACTCATCTCCTGGTCGGCGACCAATAGCAACAGGACGCGGTACTCTTCCGGGAGGGCATCCAACGTCCTCTGGATGCGTTCACCCAACTCCTTGGTCTCCAGGATGCGCAAAGGCGAATCCGCGGAGGCAGGCGTCGTTTCCCAGAGCAGATCGTCGGCGTTGCTGAAGACGTGGCGCTCATGCCAGGACTGTTGCAGATTCCGGCAGTGATTGATGGCAATTCGGTAGAGCCACGTCCGCACCGAGGATTCCCCCCGGAACTGGTCCATTTTGCGGAAGGCCTTCAGAAACACGTCATGGGTGGCATCCTCCGCCCTATCCGGGTCGCCCAGCAGGCGCAAGGCCAGGTAATAAATGGCTTGGCTATGTTCGCTGTAAATGGCCGCAAACTCGGAATCCGCCCACCTGCCTGGCGGTGACTCCGGCGACGCTCGTTCTGCCAACGGCTTGCCCACAATGGTCTCCACGGCCAATTAGACATGAAGCCCGCGCAAATGTCACGCGCAGATGGGATATATTGCCTGCATGGGATCAAAACCCGCGACGGGGCCGGTCGCGCTACCCTTTTTCAAAACGCGCGCTCACCACCAGGCCGAAGGCATGTTCACGATATCCCCGGTGGCGCCGGGAACTCCCTCTGCGGGCCCATAAAACACGCTTCCGCCATAGGTCGTCAGGTAGATGGCGCCGGGCTCGGGCGGGTTGATATTTGGGCGCTGGCCCCACTTAAAGCGATACCCCTCCAACCGCTTCCAGGTCCGCCCTCGATCATCGCTGCGGAAGGCCGCATTCTGGAAGGTGTTGATGAAGATCACATCCGGATTCGTCGGGCTGACGGCGGCGGCATTGACGCGTATTCGTTCGTCAAAAACGCGCTTCCACGTCGCGCCTCCGTCGTCGGTGCGCAGCAACCCGCCCTGGGCGTCAACCCCATCGGGGCCTTGGCGAGTCCAACACGCCACAGCGCGGTCAAGGAAGCGTTTGTGGATGTGGACGGAACGATTGCGTGAGGTGCTGGAGTATTGGGGTTCTGGGTTGCTGGAGTAACGGAGCGATGGATACCTGGATTGTTGCGATGTTGGATTCGTGGACCAATGGATGCCGTGGAGCGCCGGGCATAGAACAGAGTGATGACCGCAACAGAACGCAAAGATCGCAAAAGAAGAGGCGATGCCTCTGGGTTCTTTGCCCTTCTTCGCAGCAATCCCGGATTCGATGGGTGCGGTGCGAGCTGCGGACCTTCCGGCGTCAGCAAATCGTAAATGGCAAATCGGCGGAAACTGGGCGGCAGTTGCCAGTTGACGCCGCGATCCGGCTCGACCACTATCCGAACATGGATTGGGGCAAGCAAAGCCAGTTCTCGCTCTTTCGCCCGGCGCACAGGTGGCGTGACGCTGCATCGCATTGATCCATGGCACGAATACTGATTGCGGACGACCAGGCGGACGTTCTGGAGGCACTCCGACTCTTGCTCAAAGGCGAGGGCCACACGACAGAGTTGGTCAAGTCGCCGGAAGGCGTTGTGCGGGTCTTGGCCAAGGCAGATTACGACCTGGTGCTGATGGACCTGAATTATGCCCGGGACACGACCTCCGGCCAGGAGGGGTTGGATTTGCTGGGCCGGCTTCAGGCGCTCGACAGCACTCTGCCTGTGGTCGTCATGACCGCCTGGGGCAGCGTGGAGACCGCCGTCGAGGCCATGCGGCGAGGAGCGAAGGATTTCTGTCAGAAGCCCTGGGACAACGCCCGGCTCCTGGCGACCATCCGCACGCAACTCGAACTGCGCGAGGCGTTGCGCTGGGGCCGGAATCTGGAAGCGGAAAACCAGTTGCTAAGGCAGCAACCGGAAGTGCTGATCGCGGAGTCAGCGGCGATGGCCCCTGTCTTGCAGTTGATCGAGCGAATCGGCCCGTCGGATGCAAATGCGTTGATTACCGGTGAAAATGGAACGGGCAAAGGCATGGTGGCGCGCGCGCTGCACCGCGTGTCCCGGCGAGCCGCCAAACCGCTGGTCACAGTCAATATAGGCGGTCTTTCTGAAGGGGTATTCGAGAGCGAACTATTCGGCCATGTAAAAGGCGCTTTCACCGATGCGCGGGTGGACCGGGTGGGACGATTTGAGCTGGCGGATGAGGGGACGCTCTTTCTGGACGAGATCGCCAACATTCCTCCGGCGCTCCAGACCCGATTGCTGCGCGTCCTGGAAACGGGAGAATTCGAGCGGGTCGGCTCCTCCAAAACGCGGCGGGTCAACGCGCGCATTATCTCCGCAACGAACGCCGACCTCGCGGGCGAGGTGGCGGCCGGGCGGTTCCGGCGGGATTTGTTGTTTCGGCTCAACACGGTCTCGATTCACCTGCCTCCACTGAGAGATCGAGCCGAGGACATTCCCCGCCTGGCGGAGCATTTCCTTCAAGAGCAGTTGGGACGCTACCGCAAACCGATTCAGGGGTTTAGCGCCGAAGCCCTGGAAACGCTGCGCCGCCACACTTGGCCGGGCAACGTGCGCGAGTTGAGCCATGTGGTCGAGCGGGCGGTGCTGATGTCCATGGGAGATCGGATTCGGCCCGAGGACCTTGGATTGAAACCGCTCCAGGGGACGCCGCAGTTGGAGGACATGAGCCTGGAAGAGGTAGAGGGATTGCTCATTCGCAAAACCCTCGCCCGCTGCAACGGAAACGTTCTGCGGGCGGCGGAGGCCCTGGGACTGAGCCGCAGCGCGTTCTATCGGCGCCTGGAAAAGTACGGGTTGTGAAACGCGCGTTTGGGTTCGAAAGGAACTTCTTGCTCTCCGCGCTGGTCTGGAGCCTGCCAGGGACGGCGGCGGCTTTGGCGCTACTCTGGCATTCAGGGCTGGGGCCGGGCCTGTGCTGGGGGGCGACCGCGGCGCTGGGATGCCTCTATGTTGGCGCGGCTCTCGTCTTAAGAGGGAAGGTCGTTCGTCCCCTTCAGACCATTTCCAACCTGCTGGCCAGCCTCCGGGAGGGGGATTTTTCGACCCGCGCCAGCAGCGTGCTGCCGGGCGACGCTCTGGGGCAGGTCTTTCTGGAATTGAACACGCTCAGCCGCCTGCTCCACGAACAGAGGTTAGGCGCCCTGGAAGCCACGGCTCTATTGCGGAAAGTCATGGAGGAGATTGACGTCGCCGTTTTCGCCTTCGACGAGGGGCCAAAGTTGAAACTGACAAACCGCGCGGGCGAGAGGCTCTTGGGCGCTCCCTCCGAACGGCTGCTGAACCGCACAGCGGTGGAACTCAAACTCGCCGAGTGCCTGCAAGGGGAGTCGGCTCGGGTTGTTCAAGCCAGTTTTCCCGGCGGAACGGCCCGCTGGAGCCTTCGGCGGGGGACATTTTGGCAGGGGGGTCAACCCTGCCAGTTGCTGGTGATAGCGGATGTCAGCCGAGCGTTAAGGGAGGAGGAACGGCAGGCCTGGCAGCGGCTCGTTCGCGTTCTAGGCCACGAAATCAACAATTCACTGGCCCCGATCAAATCCATCTCCGGCAGCCTGAGGGACTTGCTGGCCAGGGATGCGCTTCCGGCTGATTGGCGGGAGGACATGACCCGAGGGCTTGGCGTCATCTCAACGCGAGCGGAGGCACTGGGCAGGTTTATGGGCGCCTACACGCAGTTGGCCAAGCTGCCCCCGCCGCGCAAGGAATTGTTCGAGATCCAGCCCTGGCTGGAGCGGGTCGTCCGGCTGGAGACGCGCTTGCCCATTATGCTTGAGCGAGGCCCTGGCATTTCGCTCCAGGCAGATTCGGATCAATTGGAGCAGGTGTTGATCAACCTGTTGCGCAACGCCGTTGATGCCGTGCTCAAACCCGACGGCGGGCCAAGCGGGGAGGATTCGGCTCGGAAACCGCAGGTGAGGGTAGGCTGGACGAAGCTGGGGCGGGAGCTTGAAATCCGCGTGGAGGATTCCGGCCCCGGCCTGCCGAGCACGACGAACCTGTTTGTGCCCTTCTTTACAACCAAGCCGACGGGGTCGGGCATTGGCCTGGTGCTGTCCCGTCAAATAGCTGAAGCCCACGGGGGAAGCCTGGTGCTGGAGAATCGGGAAAACGCGCGCGGATGCGCGGCACTGCTGCGGATCCCCTGTGAATAGCAGCCCATTCCAGTTCTGGCTTTTCAAGGATGAGCGGTTCCCGGGCTGCCAACTCAGAACCGGTCTTTTTTTGCCTATCATGTGAAACAAACCCTCCCGCTGTTGTGTAATGGATTCAGCTATGAAAATGGGCTGCTGTCATGGAAGGACTTTGCTTTCAGTGCAACTGTGGATATAAACTAGGCCCCGAGCCGTTGCTGTCCGATCATGACAGACTCACAACAGTTCGAGGCCTTCATGCGTAACTACCAGAACATGGTATTTAGCACCGCTATGCGTTTGCTTGCCAATCAGACCGAGGCTGAAGACATCTCCCAGGAAGTATTTCTGAAGGCCTACGAACGTTTTGACCAACTCAGCACCAGCCCCACGGCTGGCGGATGGCTGAAGACCGTGGCCACCAACCTCAGCCTCAACCACCTAACACGCTACCGTTCGCGTTGGAGCTTCTTTTCGGAGCTCTCTGCCGGCGCGGAGGGCGACGAGGAGCGGGAACTCCCGTTTGCCGCGCCCCAAGACCTGGAAGACGAACTGGCTCGCGCCGACCGCAACAAGCTCGTGGAGGAGGCCCTGCAAAAGCTCCCACCAGCCCAGCGGATTCCACTGGTACTCTTTCACCTGGAAGGACTTAGCTACGAAGAAATCGCGCGCAAGCTCCGCATCTCCCTTGGGAAGGTCAAGACCGACATCTTCCGCGGGCGCGAGACCCTGCGCAAAAAGCTGCTGCCGCACCTGGCAGAAGAGGTCCACATTTCCTGAGCAAATGAAACCCGGCTGCGAAAAAGAACTTGAGACAAGAATCGACCGGATGCTGAAGGGCCTGCCGGAGTTGGAGGCGCCGGCCACGCTCCAAAGCCGTGTGCTGGCCGCCATCAAGCGCCGCGAGGCGACGCCCTTGTATCAGTTACCCTGGCAGGCATGGCGGCCTGAATGGCGAATGGCTTCACTGGCGCTATTGCTCTGCGCCTTTGGCGGGCTGTGCTTTGCCGGGTGGCAACTCACCAGGGTTGCCGGTTTTGAGATGGCATCCGCTGAGGTAGGACATGTGTTTTCCGGACTGGGCCTCGTATGGAACGTGCTCACGGCCCTTGGAACTGCTGGAGGCCTGGTCATTGAGCACTTAGGCACGCCGGTGATTCTGGCGAGCATCGTCCTGATCGGTTTTGGCTACGCCCTGTTTCTTGCCCTGGGGACCCTCTATTTTCGGCTTGCCCTGGCCCGGCGCTAACGAACCTGATTCTTATGAAAACCAAAAACACAGCTTGGCCTTTCGCGCTGGCGGCCATCCTGGCACTGCTCGCCGGAACGGTTTCCCGCGCCCAAACGGCGCAACTGGCCGCCTCTGCTGCAGCCTCAAGCCGAGATGGCCGACAGATTAACCCAGGCGATAAGACGCTGGCCGGCGATCCAGCCAGCGGACCCCGTGGAGGCGCGTCTGCAGCGGCTGACCTCACGCCGCCCTCGAGCACCGGAGTCCACCGTGGAGTGATTGTGAGAATTGGCAGGAGTGTCGATTTAAAGCGCGGGGACAGCGCCGAAACGGTCGTGGTTATTGGTGGCTCGGCGGCAATCCACGGAGAGGTGCGCGACGCCTTGGTCGTCATCGGTGGCAATGCGGAGGTGGATGGCGAAGTTGGCAATGAGGTGGTTGATATTTTAGGTGACCTTCAGGTGGGGCGGGGCGCCCAAATTCATGGAGATGCGGTGGCGGTCGGTGGAAAAATCAACGTCGCGGACGGGGCCAAGATCTGGGGTCAATTGCAAGAGGTTGACCTGGCGGGCGCCGGATTTCTGCAGATCCGCTGGCTTAAAAGCTGGGTGACGCATTGTGCCCTGTGGCTGAGGCCGCTGGCGCCGCAGGTGCCCTGGGCGTGGGGCATCACATTGGGCTTTTTCATCCTTTACGTGATCATTGCGCTGCTCTTTCCGCGGCCGGTGGCGGCGTGTGTGGAGGAATTGAACCGGCGGCCGGCGACAGGTTTTCTTATGGGGCTGCTGACCAAACTCCTGGTGCCGCTGGTGATCCTCATCCTGGTTGTCACGGGCATCGGGGTTGTGGTCGTGCCCTTTGTGCTGGCGGCATTGTTTTTAGGCGGGTTGCTCGGCAAGACAGCGGTTCTGGAATGGATCGGTTCGGCTATCTTGCGGCAGTCCAAGCGAGCTCACAACCCAGTGCCTGCCCTGGTGCTGGGAGCGGCGGTTCTCACGTTCTTATATATGGTTCCGGTCTTGGGTTTGGTCGCATTTGCCGTCGCCAGCCTCTGGGGCATAGGCGCGGTCGTCATGGCCGCTTTCGGTGGCATGAGGCGGGAGATGCCGGAGAAGCCCCTCGAGTTTCCGACGGAGACCGTTCCACCGTATGACCCGGCACCGTACTATCCGGTCGAGCCAAGTCCCCCAAGCCCTTCGGTGCCCGCCCAGCCACTGGAAGCGGAGACGGCTTCCTCCCACACGGCCCATGTTTCCAGCCCCATCATAAGCGAGCCCCTCCGGCAGGACGAAGCCGAGCCACCTCCCAGGCCGGCGGCTGCGCCGATGCCTTTGCCGCCACCGATAGTCCCTGAGGTGCTTTCGTATCCGAGGGCGGGCTTCTGGGAACGCATGGGGGCGGGTTTCCTGGACGTTGTGCTGGTGAGCATCCTCTCAGGCTTTGTGCATGGCTTGTCCTACGGGTTCCTGGTGGCGTTGGCCTATTTCGCCGGGATGTGGGCCTGGAAGGGCACCACGATTGGAGGAGTTGTTCTGTCGTTGAAGGTGGTGCGGCAGGATGGCGAGCGGATGACCTTTCTCATTGCGCTGGTGCGTGCCCTGGCGGCCAGCTTTTCTGTCGTGGTGCTGTTCCTGGGTATGCTCTGGATTGCCTGGGACGAGGAGAAGCAGGGCTGGCACGATAGGATCGCCGGAACCGTTGTCGTGCGGCTGCCCCGCCCCATGTCCCTGCTCAGTATTTGACGCCGCTCCAGTTCAGGGCTCAGGAAAGACCTCCTCAAGGAGCCGGGCGGCCTCTTCCTTGCTCATGGGATTGGCACTGACTTATGTCTCCATTCAGCGGTTGAGTAATCCCCTGAGCAGCCCTTTGCCCTGCTCCTCCAGTTTGTTGCCGGCCGGTGTTTTGGCCTTCTTACCCAGTTCCTTGTCAAGCAGTTCCTCCGCCTTCGTTTTGGCAACCCCCAGGGCCTTGTTCACCCCGGCATTCGCCAAGGCATTGGCCAAGAGCTTGGGGTCCACGTGGACTCGCGGATTGTCGAGCGGGCCGGTCAATTCAATGGGCACCACCAGCTTCTGAACCGGAGCGGACTGGCCGCCGACATTCAGCGTCACGTTATTAAGCGTGGCCTGCAATGGCAGGTTCACTGTGAAATTGCCGGCTGGGTTCAGCGTGCCGGCGGCGCTGAGATCAATGGTCCCGCCCTGGATCGGCTTCACCCCGTTGACCGCCAGATTGCGCGCGACCGTGTCGGTCGGCAGATTCCGATAGGCAAACTGAACCGTATCAGTGGTCGGCGGCGTCGCAAAGCCGCCCATATCCGTCTGGAAGTCGAGCGTGTCCTTGCTGGAATGGATTCCGATGAATGGCGCCTTGCCCAAGAGCAGGGGCTGAGTCGAGAGATTGCTGGCCGTAATGCTCAAGGTCTCGCCCGGCAACTCCGGGGTGCGCACGCCGTCCGCTACCAGCTCCGTCACCGCGAATGTCGGGCTGCCCTCAATGAGACGGCTGTCCGTGACGTGGTTGTAACCCAACTCACGCACCTCGCGCATCAGGCGGTCCTTGAGCGTCTCCTGCTTCTGCGCTGGAGTGGCCGTCTTGTCCCCGCTGGGGCCGGAGAGTTTTTGGAGCCAGCGCCGCACCTGGGCCAGCCGCTGCTTCCAGACTTTGGCGTCCTTGAGATAGTCATCGATCGTTTTGGTGTTCGGGGTCTTCGGCGCTGCGACCGGCGTGGGAGCGGGTGCCTTGCCCACCAGGTGGCCCGGCACAAGTCGCTTCTCTCCGTGCGAGGCGCCAGTGATGACGACACGATCCAGTTGCAGGCGTTTCCGAAGCAGGCTCGACGTGCTGATGCTGGCCTGAAGCTTGGCCGCCCGAAACAGGTCGGTGTCCAGGGCATTCGGGTCCGCCACTGCCAACCCCTGCACCGTGAGGCTGCCTTGCCTGAGATTCAGGCTGGCGCTGTTCAGATCCACCGTCGCGCCGTTCACCCGCTGCAATCCAGCCTGAAGCGCGGCAGTAACAATCGGCCCGCTCGCGAACAAGCACAGAATCGCGAGCAACACCAACACCAGCACCGCAAGAACAGCGCCGAGTGGCCGGATAGCCTTGCCCACCTTTCTGGCCAGCAAATCCTGATAGCTCAGCTTGCCTTTGCCGCCGCCGATCAACACGGTCTTGAGCAGCTTGACCCAGGCCTTGCTGTTGAACTGGTTGAAACGCTCGGAGTCTTGCTCCAGGGCGGCCATCTTCCGGCGGTACGCCGTCATCGCCTTTACAACCAGATACCCGGCCAACACGCCTAACACCAAACCCATGCACAGCCCGCCCGTGACCGTGTAATACTCGAACCCGCAGAGTGCCAGGACCGGCGCGGTGATCATCCAGCGGAACAGCCCGGTCAGCGGACCATCCAAGAGCCAGTGGCCGACGGCGAACGTGACCGGCGTGATTGCCAGGCACAGCAGCTTCGCCAACCCGGCGCAAATGCCGGCCAATGCAAGATTCGCGTTCAGTACGATTAAGACTAACGTGAACAGAATCACGAGGCCGGGCGCCTGGGAAAACCCGGGCATGAAACCGACCAGGGCACCCAGCAGGCACGCCGAGAAGAGCTGGAACGGCGTTGCGGCGCCTCGAATCAATTTGCCAATCGTGCGAATCATCGTGGCAAGGGTACGCGCTGGACCAAGGCTGGTCAATGCGCGGGGACGGCGCGGTAAAAACGGTTGCTGTAATTGAGGCTCTGCAGGACTTCAAAGACGAACGGCGCGCGGTTGGTGAAGATCGGGGTCCAATCCTCGCTGCCGAAACCGGAGTGAAACTTCCATGGCTGGGTGTCGTCACAGCGAGTCGAACTCGGTCTCGAAACCACCCAGGAGGAGGCGTTTGGCATCGAGCCAGGTCCCGCCCAGTTGGTTGGTTGCCGCGGCGGTCAAGCGAAGGCGGTTCATCACATCCGCGCTACCCGGAGACCAGAATCACGTTGGCATACTGGATGGTATCGCCGGTGCGAATAAGGCCGATGGCGCCCGGCACACGTTTCTTGAATTCAACATGCGGCTCATGGATTGTCGGAATCCCGGTCAACGCCGTGTCAAAGGCGGCACGAATGGCGGGAGTGTTTTCATCCACAAATTCCTTTGCCATGTAGGCCTGCGCTGGGTGGAAGTCCGGGCGGATCGAGGCGAGTACCTGCAACACGGTCGGCACGTCGTTCATCAGAGATATGTCCAGCGTCTCGATCTGAGGCCAGAACGGGAAGCCGCGATCCGCAATCACAAGGGCATTGGTGTGCCGGACGCGCGCCAACAGGGCGAGGATTTGCGGGTTGAGAATTTTGGTGTTCAGCATGATGGGGAACTCTCGAAACTCCTTACGAGCAAGTCAAGTTTTGGCGCGCACGGAGTGAGGCGCCCCACCGAGCCTGGCCCTTCGTAGGGGTACGGTCAAGACGCGCCTCCCGCAGGCACTTGCCGGCAATTCGAGGCTTGGCCGGTCCGCGGGCGGGGTGTACAAAGCCACATCTGATATGAATGGCACTTCGATCTTGCTGACAGCCGCCCTGACAATGGCCAACTGGCCCGCTTTTTCCAAACCGATCGAGTACATTCCCTCGAATCTTAGTCCGCCGGCGCCGATGCGGGAATTCCGTGGTGCGTGGGTGGCCACCGTGGCGAACATCGACTGGCCCTCGACCAACAGCCTCTCCACGGCGCAGCAAAAGGCCGAACTCACGGCCATTATGGACCGGGCTGTCAGGCTCAAGCTCAACGCTATCCTCTTCCAGGTCCGCCCGGCCTGTGATGCGCTCTACGCCTCGAGGATCGAGCCGTGGTCGGAGTATCTCACGGGGCGAATGGGGCGTCCCCCAAAGCCGTTCTATGACCCGCTCGCTCTTGCTATCGAAGAGGCCCACCGGCGCGGCTTGGAACTTCACGCGTGGTTTAATCCCTTTCGCGCCAGACATTCCCAAGCCAAATCACCGGTCTCCCGCGACCACATCAGCCGGAGGCATCCCGACCTGGTTCGGCGCTACGGGCATTCCCTCTGGTTGGACCCGGGAGAGAAGAGGGCGCAGGATTATGTGCTGAGAGTGATTATGGACGTCGTCAGGCGCTACGATATCGACGGTGTGCATTTCGACGATTATTTCTATCCTTACCCGGAGAGGGACGCGTCCGGCAGGGTTCTGGATTTTCCTGATGAAGCCAGTTGGCGGCAGTTTGGCGAGCACGGCAAGCTCAGCCGGGCCGATTGGCGCAGGCAAAACATCAATTCCTTCATCCACCGCGTCTATGAATCCATCAAGGCCGTGAAACCGTGGGTAAAATTCGGCATCAGCCCTTTCGGGATCTGGCGTCCCCGCCATCCTCCGCAGATAAAGGGCTTTGACGCTTATGCGAACCTTTACGCGGATTCCCGCAAGTGGCTGGCCGAGGGCTGGGTCGATTACCTCTCACCGCAACTATACTGGCCTATTGCCCCGCCCGAGCAGAGCTTCCCGGTCCTGCTCCGGTGGTGGGCCGCGCAGAACATCAAAGGCCGCCATCTTTGGCCTGGGCTGAACGATTACAAAGTGGGCCGTGGCTGGGAGGCCAGAGAGATTGTCGATCAGATACGCCTGGTTCGCGAGCAAAGAGGCGCCGATGGCGAAGTCCATTGGGATATGCGCAAGGCGCTGATGTGCGCGAACGGTCTGGATAAAGCCCTTGAGCATGGGGCCTATTCCGAGCCGGCCCTGATTCCGGCCTCGCCTTGGCTCTCGCGCTCCCGTCCGGCGCCGCCACAACTCAGAGTTCGGCTCAGCGGCCGGTCCCTTGAGGCGCAGTGGTCCGCAAGGGGACGAGACAAGGTCTGGCTGTGGGTGTTGCAAACACGCCGGGCCGGCCGGTGGACGACAGACATCCTGCCTGCGAGCATAACGCGCCAGGCATTGCGCGGCACGGCGCCGGAGGACATTGCCGTCACCGCCGTGGACCGGTATGAAACCGCCGGGCCGCCAACCGTCGTGCGGCGGAAGTAGGCCGTTGGGGTCAGTGG
>JBJKSV010000544.1:0-3180 GCA_046703605.1 Limisphaerales bacterium | reverse complement strand
CTTGCTCCTGCTCTTGCCCTTTCTCCTGCTCCTCCCTTTCAAACAAACTTAAGCCGCCGCGCGGCGAACAGAACCATCCGGAACAAGAGCCACCCGTGTCTCCAGCGGCTGATATTCGTCTGGCCATAGACACGCGCCCGGTAGCGGATCGGCAAATCGATCAGGCGCAGATTGAGCTTGGCCGCGCCAAAGAGCAGGTCGAAATCCCCGAACGGATCGAACTCGCCGAAGTACCTGCGGTTCTCCGCAATTCGTTCGTAGTCCTTCCTGAACAGGACCTTGGTGCCGCAGAGTGTATCCTTGATTCTCTGGCCCAGCAGCCAAGTGAAAGTCAAACCGAAGCCCTTGTTCGCCACCATGTTTAAGAACTGCATCGCCTCTTGCTCCATCGGATACACCAGGCGCACCCCGTTGACCAACTCCGCCGTCCCGCAGCGCGCGATCTCATAAAACTTCGGCAACTCCTCGGGCGGCATGGTCAGGTCGGCATCCAAAATGAACAGCAGCTCTCCCGTCGCCGCGGCAAAGCCCTCCCGCACCGCCCCTCCCTTGCCCTTGCTCTGCTGTTTGAGCACCCGAATCCGGCGCTCCGGGTACTCCCGGGCAACACGCTGGATTTCCTCCCAGGTGTTGTCCGTCGAATGCCCCTCCACGAACACAATCTCGGTTCCCAGCCCCATTTCGGGGATTCGGCGCACGGCGTCCTCGATATTGCCCTCCTCGTTGCGGGCCGGGACGATGACCGAGCACCGATAATGCCCCTGAGCCACCAGCTCAGCTTTGGGACGCGCTGTCATGAAAATGGACAGGCACAAATGAGGCAGCAGCGGCGCCAGCCACTTGTTCAGCAGCGCGCCAACCACCGGCAACCGCGCCGGCCAAAGGATGCGCGGCTCGCTCTTAATGACCTCCCAACCCGCCAGATGCAGCAGGTTCTCCACATCGTCCTTCGAAAGCCAGTTTTGCGTCAGGGTCGGCGCCTTCAGCCCGAGCTTCTCTGCCACGGCCAAAAAAGGACGCCACAGGTTGTTGAAGGTGTTGAGCACCAACCGCGTTCGGGGACTGGCCATGCCGCGAAGCTGGTTGAGGAGCGCCTGAACATCAGGAAGGTCGTTGATCAAGTCCGAGAGAAGGATGTAATCGAACGTCTCCGCCGGCTTGAATTCGCAGGCCCCGGCGCAGTGAAACTCGAGTCCCGGATGGCGTTCCCGGGCCAGCCGGATGGCGTTGGAACTGAAATCCACCCCTACCCCGCGCCCCGGTTTCACGGAGGCCAGCAGGTCGCCCAGGCTGCAACCCATCTCCAATACCTTCTGCCCCGGCGGGACGATAAACCCGTAGTGCTGCCGAATGAGGCGCTGGTAAACGCGGTTGGTTTCCCGAAGCCGCGCACCCGCTCGAGCCTCATAAAACATCCGGCGCTCAGTCGTGGCGGGGTCTTTCCGGGCGCCTTCGGGCCGCTCCAGTGGAAGGAAGGCCGGCGTGGCCTGGGAGATTGCGGCGCCCCCCATCTGGAACAGGCGCAGGAATGCCGGGGCCAGTGTCGCCGAGGGCTCCTCGGGGTATGTCGAAAGCATGGTTTCCGAGGTGAGCAAGTGCGGTGCCAGGGCCAATCCCAGCAACAGAGGCCGGAGGTCCAAAGAAGGCGCCGACGGGGTCCCTGATTGACGACGGCTGGGGGGTAGGAGTAGAGTAGAGTTGATGTCATTGCTGGCACTTGAGCTTCGCCCGCGGGCCGAGCAAACGGCGTTTAATTTGCGTCGTTGGGCCGAGCTGTTGGCGGATCCTGAGATGGCAAGAATACAAGGACGAGTTGAGACCGACCGCCATGGCCGCATCATTATGAGTCCCCCTCCCGCGCCCAAGCATGGAAATCTTCAGTTGGAAATAGGACATTTGCTCCGGACCCTACTGCCCGAAGGCCGAACGATTACCGAGTGCCCGATCTCGACCGCCGACGGCGTAAAGGCGGCTGACGTGGCGTGGGCGTCCGAAGAGTGCTGGCGAGAGATGGGCAACCGGGCCTGTTTCGTCCGATCACCGGAGATTTGCGTCGAGGTTCTCTCTCCGAGCAATACGGAGGAGGAAATCAACGAAAAGACCCTCCTGTACTTCGACGCGGGGGCCCGGGAGGTTTGGGTGTGTGGCTCTCTCGGGGCTATCAGCTTTTTCCGCCCCGGGCCTTCTTCCATGGCTGGCTCTGGTCTTTGCCCAAGGTTTCCGGCGCAACTCGAGATGCGGTGATCAATCGCCCGAGATAGGCCCTAATCCAGCCCCCACTTCTTGACCTTGTGGGGGGAGGGGATCAAGACACCAGGCGTCGGCCTACGGGGAACCCACGGCAGTGGTAAGCTTTCCACGCAAATCGCAAATCTAAAATCGGAAATCCGGAAATCCCACGAGGCTCGCCCTAATTACTATGAAGCGATAGGTTTGGCTCGCAATGCACATCGACTACACGGTTCAAATCTGGCGGGAGGGCCGGCAGTTTATCGCGCACGCCATGCCATTGGACGTGGCGAGCTCTGGAGACACGCCGCAGGCCGCTCGCGCGGCGGTCGAGGAAGCTGTGAGGCTTTTCCTTCAAACGGCGGAGCGGCACGGCACACTCAATCAGGTCCTTGAGGACGCCGGTTACGAGCATGCCGGCGCAGGCTGGCGCAGCCCGGATTGGGTTTGCATTGAAAGACACTCCGCGCCGATGACAGCGTGAGCGGGTATGCCCAAGCTTGCCCCCGTTGATTGGCGGACATCAGAGGCTCAGGCCCTCTCTATTTGCCTCCCGGTTCGGAGCGCGCCACCAGTGGATACTTCCCAGGATGTTCAATCCGATCGAGATCAAGGTCCACATCCAGTTTCGGCCAGTGCAGGTGCTCTCCGTGCAGGAGCTCGACTCTAAACAACTCATCCAGCCGTGCCCCCCGGAAGCATGGAAAATGGTCGAAATCCAAGAAGTACTCCCTCTCGTTCACCATCAGCCAGAAGCCATGGGGGGAGACATTAAGGATCTCAGCGGCGGAAGTGGCGCTGCCAATGTTGTCTGATTTCATCTTTACGTTCCTCAATGATACGAAGCAGTTCGGTCAACTCGACCCCTCTCAATCCCTTGCTCGTGGCCAGTTCAATTCGCGGCTCAAGCCAAAACTTCGCCTCACCGTCGGGTGAGAATACGTGGACGTG
>JBJKSV010000543.1:0-7162 GCA_046703605.1 Limisphaerales bacterium | reverse complement strand
GCCGTAACCCGTGTCCTGCGAATTCACGACCAACTCCATCTGCTCCATCCACAGCCTCAGATCCGCGAAAAATGCCCGCATGTCCGCCATCACCACCTTGAATTCAGGCCGCACCCGGAAGTTCCTGCTCCATTCCCGCATGAAGTCCCCAAACCTACAACGGAGTTTGTCTCCATCCTGGACAAACCGCAGGAGTTCGGGTTCAGTGCGCGGCCCATCCAGTGTTGCCTCGCATACCGTGACGGCTCCCAACTGTCCCAAGTTGTTGACTACCGCCCGCCACCGGTAGATGAGCCGGCCTTGCGCCCAGACTCTCAGGTTTGTGAGCACCTCCGAAAGCCGCAACTCAACAACAGGGGAATATATTTCGAAAGCAACCTGGAAGCGGGTGAACTTCATCGGTGTCCCGTGCAGTTCCACGCCCTGGCTGTCCTGGCACGAAACCACCGTCTGGGTTGCGTCGGCCGGGGCCTGTTCGGTTTCCGCGGCGATTGTCTGATTCTCACTCATGAAGCGAACGACAAAGGAACCTTAAATCGAATCACAGGATACTGGCGCACCGTACAGGAGCGGCAACGCCCTCCTCGGCATAACTCGCCTGGCTGGAGGAACAAACGACCCCCAGCCCGATCCCGCGTCAATGCGAGACATGTCTCAATGTTGGTTGCCTCGTTCTGGAACGGTTTTCTTCGAGCCACGATTCTCATCCAACCTGCTCAGCATACGAAGTGCCAACAGATTGAACAATGAAAAACGAAGGCCCGAGGTCTTCGCAAGCGCATCCCGGATCGCGGGCCTGGACAGGGCGCGGAAATCGGCGCTTTGGGAACGATCTCCATGCTAAATCAAAAGAACCATCATTGGCACACGGGCGAGTGGAACGTAGGAGTGTTGGATTATTGGGTTTTTCATCACTCCCTCACGCTACCGCTCCACCGCTCCGTTCCAACTGTCGCAACCTTGTGTGTTTCGATTTGGGCTGATGCTCATGACCCACCGCAGCTCCATTGCGAAGGGTTTGGCTTGCACAATAACTTGGATTGGCCTAAAAGCTGTGTTCTCGGTGCGCTGTCGTAAGCACACAGCACCCCCAGCGCGTCATCTCGGATATGCAAACTGCTTTATCGAAAGACCTGTCGCCTATGCCCACCTCGGCTGAACCCCAAACTATCCCCCAGACAGTCCCCCAGGCTGTTCCCGCTCTCCAGACCCTTCCTGGCGACGACATCCGCCAGGTCCTGTGGCGGTTTTCCGACCGTTATGACCTGGCGATGCTCGTGCAGGCCGCGCGCACCGCCGCCCGCGGTCCGGTGGCCCGGTTGGTGGCGGAAGGCGGGCGAAACTCGCATGAATGGACGGAGGCAAAGGCGCGGCTGCTCTCTGTATTTGACGAGAGCGGAATCACCGCCGCCTTCCTCGAACCCCAGTACGGCGGCTTCATAGAAGGGCCAAAGAACCTGGCTCTGGCCTTGATCGCATTCGAATTGGCCTGGGTCGATGCCGGAGCAGCCACGTGCAGCCTTGCCGGAAACCTCGGCCTTGCGCCTATTCACGAGCGGGGCACACCCGAGCAGCGCGCCCGCTACATGAAACTGGCCACGCCGCCAGCTCCTGGAGAGGAGCGACAACAAATCCGCGCCGCCTTCGCGCTAACGGAGCCGCTGCCATTTGTGGGGGTGGAGACAAGCATGCTCAGCGGCAAGGTCTGTATCGCTGAGTGGCCGGAGGGGGGAGAGCCGGTTCTCCAGGTCGATAAACGGGGACGCTTCATCACGAACATGGGATTCGCCAATGTTGTCACGGCCGCCGTCGATTCCGACGATCCCCGCATCAAAGGCAGTTGCATGGTCATTCTCGAAGAGACCGATCCCGGCACCTTTGATCGCGGCGTGCCCACTCGCAAACTGGTTCATCAGCTCAGTTCCACTCGCGACCCGGTTTTCAGCCTGCGCGTGCCTGCCACCCGCATTGTGGGAGGCTATTCCATCAAGGACGGCGTCGTCGTTCCGCGTTATTCTCACAATGAGATTATCGAGGCGGTCTTCCGCCGCACACGCGTCACCGTCGGCCTCATGACTTCGGCCAAGCTCCTCTCGGCGGTCGAACCTCTCATTCGCTACCAGCGCCGCCGCTTCCGCGGGGGTGAAGGCGCTCCGGGCACGCCTCGGTACGAGTTGGGTTTGCAACAGAAGGAGGACTCTCTTCAGCGCCTGGTCGATGTCTGGGCGGCGGGCGAGGCCGGCGCCTCTCTGGGTTTCGCCGCCGCACGGCTCTTCGACGAACTCGACCCGTTAGAAAAGAAAAAGGAAGAGGTCCTTCAGGAGCGTGGCCTCTCCGGACGCGCCGCCTTCAAGGCCCTGGCCTTGGCGCAGCAGGACGCCATCGAGGCCCTGCGGCTGTCGCACCAACTCGATGGCCCCTCGGATCCGGAATGGGTGAACGCGCTTCAGTCGAAACCGCTTGTCCAATTCGTCATGCTGGATTCGGTCGCCAACGTGCTCTGCCCTGCCAGCAAACTGTGGAACACGGGTGTCGGGGCGACCATGATGCGCGAGGCGGTGAGCTTGATGGGCGGCTATGGTCTTACCGAAGATTGCCCCGGTTTTTTGGGCCAAAAGTGGATGGACGCCCAGCTTGAAGCCACCTACGAAGGCCCGGAGGCGGTGCAGCGTCTTCAGCTTTCGCTCACCATGGCCAACGAGCTTTTCCTGGCCCAATTCCGCCTCTGGGTGGACGAAATGCGGCGCCTGGCCTCCGCGCGGCCCGGCACGGGCGCCTGTACGGTCGCCACTGCCATGAAGCTCTGGCTCTGGACCCTGACTCATCTTCAAATCGGCACGGATGCCGAGGGCACGCGGCTCTATCATAAGAACCGGCAAGGGGTCACCTTTCCGCTGGCCGATGCGCTCTGCTGGCTGCTGGCGGCCCGCCAGTTCATCCTCGATCTGCAGGAACTGGAGACCAAAGGGCCTTCCAATCCGGCCCTGGCCGAGAGCCTCGGCGGTTTCGTGTGCTTCTTCACCGACCTCTGCCATGTGCAAAGCGCCCGGGCCGCCGGCGAGGCCGGGCGGATCTGCGCCGAACTGGTCTATGGCTACAACCGGCATCCGGCTTGGGACCAGGCCAGTTGCCAGGCCTGCTACTGCGCCGAGGAACTGGAGTCGCTCGAAGGGGTTGTCCCTGGCATCGACGGAACGGCACGCGCGTGCGGCGACGTCTTGGAGCGCTCCGACGTGCTCCCGCCCAAGGCGGGCCCCTGCGTGAAGTTCGATGGCGTCGAAGGTTTCGTTCGCCTTCGCACCCGCCTGGACGCCTGCCTGACAGGCGCGCGCCTGGCCAAGGATCGCGCCGCTGAGGCGCTGAGCAAGGTAATGATTGCCGAGGCGCTGGATTACCCCGCGTAGCGAGGCGCACCTCAGAGCGCCCAAGAACCGGTGGCAGAGCCTGACCTGCTCGCATCTGGCCGAATAATAAACTGCGCTTTCATTGAGCATTGATCATTAGGCATTGATCATTAAGCATTGAGACAGACAAGGCACTCCCGCCGCGTCCAGGAACTATATGAAATCGATAACAGTCCACCGCTCTACCCGCCTGCTCGCCACCACGGCAGCCCTCGCCCAACTGCTTGCGTTGGCCGCCCCCTGTTATGCCTCCAGCGCGAGCGCGGAAACCGTCGATTTCCGCTACTCGCCGCCCGAATGGCAGAGCGCCATCTGCCTGCCGGACGACCCCTGCAAATCCCTGGTGGATAAGAGCGGTCAGTTGCTCTACTACTACGGCCAGGGCGGAAGGGAATTCGGCGTCCGCATTGGAGTCGAAGCAAGCCCTGGGGCCGTGTGGAAAAGGCAGGAGTTGTTCTCTCCGCGGGTGCCGATTGTCCGCACATTCAGTTCAGTGACTGGTCTGGAGATCGTTCAAGAGGCCTTCGCGGTCACCGACCTGACAGACACTGCGAATTCGGGCACGGCCAAACGCGAGAGCCAGCCGCGGAATGACATGATTCTTGTTACCGTGACGAACAACAGCTCCGAAGCACGCGAGGTCCACCCGCGCTTGATCATCAACACAACGCTCCCTTTGCAGTTCCTGCCAGAGGAGCAGCGCGCCATCGTCAACGGCCACGAAATCGTTACGGCCTCCCTGGAAATGACCGGACTGAAGTGGGAGGATCAGGCGCGCCGGGCGATTGAACTTTCAGGGCTGAGAGTACCGGCAAACGGCAGCGCCGCTTTCTTCGTGCTCTACAGTGGAGGGGGCAGAATTGTCATCAAGCCAAAGACTTTGGATCAGGCCCTGGCCGCCCGCCGCCACGCGATAACTTACTGGAATCACGCCCCTCTGCCTTATGGCCGGGTGCAGGTGCCTGACCCCGGCATTCAGGGATTGGTCGATTCGGCTATCCGCAACATCTGGCAGGCCCGCGAGATCAAGAAGGGATTGCCGGCCTTTCAAGTGGGGCCGACCTGCTATCGTGGACTCTGGATCGTCGATGGGGCCTTCATTCTTGAGTCCGCCGCCATCCTGGGCGCCGGCCATCAGGCCCGCAACGGCGTCGCCTACGAATTGACTTACCAGAAGCCGGACGGACGAATCGAGGTCATGAAGAACTACTCCAAAGAAAATGGGATCGTCCTCTGGACCTGCGTGCGTCATGCGCGGCTGACTCAAGACAAGGCCTGGCTGGAGTCAATCTGGCCGAAGTTGGAGCGGATCGCCGAATACATCAAGACCTTGCGCCGGCAAACGCTTCACGACGGCACCCCGCTGGACGATGGCCTTGTCCCGCCCGGCTTTCCGGATGGCGGCATCGGCGGTATCCATGCCGAATATACAAATCCCTACTGGAACCTCGCCGGGTTGAAGGCCTTCATCCGGGGGGCGCGCTGGTTGGGCAAAACTCAAGAAGCCGCAGCCTGGCAGAAAGAATACGACGATTTCATGGCCTGTTTTCGCAGAGCCGCCAAGCGCGACATGGCCACCGACGCATACGGAAACCATTACCTGCCGATTATCATGGGCAAAGAGGGGCGGAAGGAATTGCCTCAGCGCGGGCAGTGGGCCTTCTGTCATGCGGTTTATCCGGGCCAGATTTTCGCCAAAGATGATCCGCTGGTGGCGGGCAACCTGGCGATGCTCGAGGCGACCGAAAAGGAAGGGATGGTGTGCGGCACCGGCTGGGACCCGGCCGGCATCTGGAATTATTTCGCCTCGTTTTATGCGCACGCCTGGCTCTGGCAGGGCAACGGTCGCAAAGCCGCCCGCATCCTTTACGCCTACGCCAACCATGCCGCGCCGGTGCTCGATTGGCGCGAGGAGCAGTCGCTCAAAGGCGCCAAATTCAGCAAGGTGGGCGACATGCCGCACAATTGGGCCAGCGCCGAGTTTATCCGCCTGACGGTTCATTTGATTGAGTTGGATCGAGGCAATGAACTGGATTTACTGCAGGGGTTTCCACCCGAATGGGCGCGTCCAGGCATGGTAACCCGGCTGAACGGCGTCGAGACTCCCTTCGGGCCGCTGCACTTCGAGGTCGAGATTGCCAAAGACGGGAAGAGCGCCCGGGTGAAGCTGGCCCGGCTTGCCGAACAACCCGCCCGGATCGTTCTGCACCTGGATGGTCTCACAGGAAAGCCTGGCACAGTCGAACTCCCGACGGATAGGGACATTGAACGAAGCCTCCCGCTCAGAAAACGGCAGCCGGATCCCGGGTCGTCCCAAGAAGAACAATGGAAGCACCTCCTCGCCGCGGAGGCGGGGCTGGACGAGATCCAGCCCCCGAGCGCAGACTGGAGACAAGACAAGCCATTCGTGACGATGTTTTGCCAGAGACTAGGCGAACTCGCGGATCAGTTCCGGCAATATCAAGAGCACTACCCCAACGGCGCGCACGCTTTCGAAGCTTGGGAGAATTGGATGGATCTGCTCAACCAGGCGGCGTACGGGATTGCCGCTCGGAAAGCCGAATTGGAAAGAGCAGAGCAACAATGGCTGGCTGATCCGAAAACTGATTCGAGACATCGGGAGGTAATCCGCAATAACCAGTTTGATCGCGGCGTGAAGGACCCCGAGCACTGGCTCCGCGACGTAATGCGGGAGATGCCCAGCCCGACTGATTTCTTCTGCCGGCACATGCTCGACCTGGCCCAGTCCTCCGATTATCCTCGTTCACGGAGGATTGTTGACAAAGTCCTGCAGTACCAGGTCCAGTCCCCCGAATGGTATCGCGAGCACGTTCCCGCCGGCGTTAACATTCCAGGCTACATCGTCGGCGAGAAGCAGATCCTCCGCTACTATCAACAACAAGCTCGCTCCTTGAACGCGCAACTAGATCGGATCGGGCATCCACTCCTGCTCAAATTCACTTCCCTGGACGGAAGGGAAGTGGATCTCGGCCGGCTTCGCGGCAAGGTGGTGCTGCTTGAGTTCTGGGCCACGTGGTGTCCGCCTTGCGTGGCCGGAATCCCTGAGATCCAGGCGGCATGGAACGACCTGCACAAGAAGGGTTTCGACGTCATCGCCTTGAGCTACGACACCGACCGAAAGAGGCTTGAACGGTTTGTCAGAAACGAGAATCTGCCTTGGCCTCAGTTCTTCAGTCCTGAGGGGAAGAACGCCGCGTTAATCAGGGGGTTTGGCCAGCCTGGGCCGCCAGCTTACTGGCTAATTGACCGGGGTGGGATTTTGGTTGACGAAAATGCCGATGACCACTTGGAGGCAAGAATCAAGCGTCTCTTGAGCACGGGAAGCGCCCTGGAACGGAATTGAAAACCGGCCTGCGGACATGAAACATATTGACTTGCCGATGCTCGGCTCGACAGGGTTCAAGGCGAGAGGTATCATCTTTCTATGCCGACAGCGTTAGATACTGGAGCGTCACAATGAGAATCATTTATTACGGTCATGCATGTTTTGGGGTGCGGTTAGGGGGCAAGGACCTTCTTTTCGATCCGTTCATTACACAAAATGAACTGGCTCGTTGCGTCGATGTCAAGGCGGTGCCGGCGGATTACATCCTCGTGTCTCACGGGCACTTCGATCATTTAGCCGATGCGGCGGATATCGCCCGGCGCACTGGGGCGACTCTCATCTCCAATTTCGAAATTACCACATGGTTCGGCAAGCAGGGCTTGGAGAAAACCCACGGCCTCAATCAGGGCGG
>JBJKSV010000542.1:0-12943 GCA_046703605.1 Limisphaerales bacterium | reverse complement strand
CCTGGGACCCTTCGACGGCCACTTACTGGACGAATGTGAATTCGCTGCTCAGGTTGAGTCCGCGCACCGTGGCGGTAATTGAAACCAACGGTTTCGCCGCCACGCCTCCAATTCCAATGGAGACTTTTGGAGACCTTTACGAGCGAGTGTTTGAGAACGATTTGCCGGTCTTTGTCACGACCGACTCCATCCTGCACGCCTGGCACCGCAGTTACCAGGAGATTTTTCGGGAGCTGGAGGAACAGGAACTCTCCGTATGCCTCAGCAATGTGATTGTTGGCATGTCCGCACAGGTGCCCGAAACCTGGCAACAGTACGGCTCGGGCCCGCTGCGGGACAGCATCCTGGACGCGGATTACTTTTTGACGGTTGCAGGGAGTTTGCTCCACGACGAGCAGTTGCCCTGCGCGATTGCCGGCGAGGGCCAGGATGAACGTGTCAGGAGTGCCCTGGCTGCGGTTGATGGCCTTGACCTCACGCAAATCGACCTGTTCGGTTCCAATCGCCTCGTGGACTTTTCTCAGTTCAAGGTGCGGGGCTATTACACCAGTTCAGAACTCCTGCGGCGCTACTTCCGCGCCATGATGTGGTGCGGGCGCATTGACCTGCGCCTCCTCACATTCGAACCGAACCGGGAGGACGACGTTCGCGAACTTGGCACCGCCATCGTGTTGCAGCATCTCCTGGAACGGTCCGGGCAATTCAACCGCTGGGCCACTATCGAAGAGACGACCCGGCTTTTTGTTGGTATGACCGATTCGCTGACGTTCGGTTCGATGAGCAACCTGCTGGCGAGCGCCGGCGTTCACAGCCTGGCGGACATTCCGGACCGGACGACCCTCACCAATGTGCAGGCCCTGCTGCTCACGACCGACCTCGGAGTTCAGAATGTGCGCAGCGATTTCTTTTGGTCCCCGCTCGGTTCGCAGCTCAAGTTGCCCCGGTCCTTCACGGTTTGCGGACAGAAGTTCGTTCTGGATAGCTGGGCGCTCTCGCAAATGGTGTACGAAAGCGCGCCCGAATTGCGGCGCAAGCCCAGTTGCCTCGACGTCGCGTATTCTGTGCTGGGAAACGAACAGGTGGTGCCCGAGTTAGTCGCGCGGATGACCGATCCGGACGGCGTCCCCTTCCGCGATGGCGTCCCTTACCAGGCCAACCTGGTGGCGGTTCGTCACATTGTGGATAGCCAGGCGTCGGCCGGATGGACGAACACGGTGTACAACGCCTGGCTCGCCGCTCTGCGAGAACTCTCGGCACCAACGACCGACCCAATCTATCCGGAAGCAATGCGCACCCGCGCCTGGGCTATGAAGACCTTGAACACGCAGATGGGCTCCTGGACTGAGCTTCGCCATGACACCCTCTTGTACGTGAAGCAGTCCTATACGGACCCGGTTCTCTGCGGCTATCCAAGCGGGTTCGTGGAGCCGAGGCCCGAATTCTGGAGGCGTATGGCGACACTGGCCGACGCCACTTCTGAGGCGCTCAACAGCTTGCGAGTCAACATAAATGCGGTCTGGTTCCTCGAGGATTTCGCCGATACGATGCGGACGTTGGAGGGCATCTCTGAGAAGGAACTCGCCCAGCAGGAGTTGTCCGAGTCGGAGACTGAATTTCTGCAGAACGTGGCTGAGAATTACATCGACTACATGGGCTACGTGCAATGGACCGGCTGGTATCCGGCTCTCTTTTTCAACGGCTGGGACGATTGCGCGGCCAGCGACGTTATCGTGGCCGACGTACATACCGACCTGAAGGACGACTTTGTCGGTGATCCCGGCGCCGTCATTCATGAGGGGGTTGGCGACGTGCAAGCGCTGGTTATTGCGGTTGACAACGGACCGGACCGAATGATTTACGTGGGGCCGATCTTCAGCCATTACGAATTTGAAATGCCCGGCCTTCAACGTCTCTCAGACCAAGACTGGCAGGGGATGGCGCCAAAGCCTGCGCCCCCGCCCTGGACAGAGTGCTACCAGTAGTGAGGGCATCGCTGGCCCTCGGGCCTATGACGCACCGGCCAAATTGGAGCGGCGGTTAGAATAACGCGCCCCGAGCGGCCCGGACGGAATAACCGTGAGAGGCGAAGGCCTGCTTCAACGAGCCTGCTTGACCTTCCAAGCCATGTCCAGCAACTCCCGGCTGTAAGGTTGGGGCACCACCCCTTCGCTGGCATACACGTAGAGGGCGCACCGATAGACATCGCCGGCGACGCTGAACACGTAAGCGATGCAAAACAGACCGAGCACCCATAGCCCGCTGGCAATCAGTATCAGCCATACGCTCTTGAGGAGCAGGGCCAGCGCGCCCGCGGCCAGCAACGGCACAAGCGAACCGGCAAAAACCACCGCACTCCCGGCGGAGAATCCAACGTAGCCGATGAGGGCTTCGCCCCAGGTGCGCTTCAGGGTCATGGCCGATTGCTGCAGAACCTTCAGAGGGTTGCGCATCGGCTGTTCCCGGACAATGACCGGAATCGCAAATACGGCCGCAATGCTCCAAGCCATCCCGATCAACCCGGTCACTATCCGCGCGGCGAACGGCAGCCGCTGCTCGATGGTGCGAATGAGCCATCCGACCAACCCGGCCAACAGAGACCAGCCAAGGATGGACGGCAACCGGTTGCGCGCGGCGAGGAGACCGCGCCGGAACGAAACGCCCCGGCCATTGAAGGCAGCGAGGATTTCGTTGTAAAAGGCGACGTTGAAGAACGTGGCCAGAAACATCGAAACGAAGTAAATCGCCAGTACCAAAACCGAACCCCATGGAAAGCCCTGTGTCGCGACCACACGGCCCGTATTGTCCACAGCACTGGAATGGCCGGTGAAAAGAGCCGCGACGGCGGCGCCGACCCTGGGCGCGGGGTTGCCTGGGTCGTGCGCCGGGGCGTGGCCGGAGGGCTGGGGAAGATAATGGTCCTCCAGGGCCGTCCAATGTTGCTTCTGATTCAGATGGTAACCGGTGTGAGTCAGCACAATCGGGAGTGCCATCGCCGACAAAAAGAAGAGCGCGATGAAGCCCGTTAGAATCGTAGTCAGGATGGGAAACCAGAGCAGGTTGCGATTCCGGAAGGTAACGGTGATGGATGCCTTGAACAGCTCCCAGCTTTGTTTGAATTTCGCGATCATAAGGTTGAGGTGCTTTTCTCTTGTATGAAACTCAGTAGTTCGCTTTCAGTCAGGCCGCTGCTGGCGGCCTCCGCCAACAACCGGCGATAAAGGTCCTTGAGTTTGGTTTTCTTCTCCTTCGCGCCGGGTGCGAGCGTCAGAGGCTGAGCCTGGACAAATGACCCACTGCCCCGCTCGCTAACAATGATCCCTTTTAATTCAAGTTCGCGATAAGCCTTGGCTACCGTGTTGGGATTCACGTTCAATCGTTCACTCAGCGCACGGATAGTGGGCAACCGGTCCCCGGGCTTGAACACTCCCGCGGCCACGGCCGCGGAGGCTTGATTGATGATCTGCCGGTAAACCGGAATGCCGGAATTATACTCGACCTGCCATTGTTCCAAGACGTCGTCTGCCATAATCCTAGTATTCTATTTTCATATTGCACTAGTAAACTAGTGCGGTGTCGGTCACTTGTCAACAATGAAATTTCACGGAGAGGGTTTGCTAAAGTCCCATCCGGAGTGCTGGGAAGCAGAATGAGTCCCCCGGCCCTGTCCATCCGAAGTGCGCGCTCGCTCTCTGAGATGGCTCTTCGTTGGCTGGCCCAGCCGGCTGGGTCAAGAACCCCAAGGCGCTTTTACGGGGCCCGACTAGTTTCTTCTCAGAAGGGCGAATGAGCCAACGGCCAGACTGAAATAGCGGCAAGAAAGGAGGCAATACGCTGTATGCTAAAAGGGGCTGCTATTTTTCTCATCATTTCGATCATGGCGGCGATCCTGGGCTTTTGGGGCATTGCTGGCGTGGCCGCCACCATTGCGAAATTTCTCTTCTTTGTGTTCGTCGCATTTTTTGTGATCCTGCTGCTAATGGGGCTGTTCTTTGGCAGCCGGGTTTAAGAGCATCCTTGCGGGGCGCACGAGAGTGCGATATTTGCCGGAGGCGTCTGGTTCGGGCTGAGGCGCTGACTGCCCTGTGGGCAGGGACACGGTGAAGCGAGCGCCCTCATTGGGTCGGGAGGAAACCACAACCCTGCCGCCATGGGCTTCGACCACGGCCTTGACCAGGCTCAATCCGAGTCCTAAGCCGCGTTGGGAGCGGCTTTTGTCGCCCCGGTAGAGGCGGTCCCAGATGCGGGATTGCTCGTCGAGGGGAATGCCGATGCCGGTGTCCTGGAAGACGGCCCTGGCTTGGGCGTCATCGGCGTGGACAGAGATGGTCACGGCGCCGCCTGGCGGGGTGTACTTGATTGCGTTGTCCAGGAGGTTGGCAAAGACCTGCCGGATGCGCGGCGCATCGACTGAGGCGGGGCAACTCCCGGGCAGGTCGGTCGAGATGGCGACGCGCCTGTCCTCGGCCACATACTCATAGATCTCGACAGCCTCGCGGGCGAGTTGGCAGAGGTCGGCCGGTTCGCGGCGCAAGTGCATCATTCCGGTCTCCGCCTCGGTAATGTCCATGAGGGTGTTGAGCATGCTCAGCACGCGCTCGGATTCCTCGACACAATCAGCCAGAGCCTCGCGCGCCGCGGCGGCATCCGCGCCCGATTGCAGGGCCAAGTCGGCGGAGGCGCGCAGGCGCGCCAGGGGCGTGCGCAGGTCGTGGGCCACATTGTCGAGGGACTCCCGCATGGCGCGGATGAGGGACTGGTTCTTGTCGAGCAAATCGTTGAAGAGCCGCGCCAATTCGTCAAGTTCGTCGTGGGATTTGCGCTCCCGCACCCGCGCGTCAAACCGCCCCGTCCGGATGATGGAGCGAGCGGTGGCCGTAATCTGGCGCACCGGCTTCATGGCGCGCTGGCCGAAGAAGGCGCCGGCCAGAAAGCCGATGAGAATCGTCGTCGTGCCCGCCACAGCGAAGCTGCGGCGCACGGGGTTGAGGACGGCCTCGCGGCTGTCGGTGACCTGGCCCATGCGCAGGAGGGAGCCGTCGGGCAGGAGAAGCGATTCGAGCATGAAATCCCTCTGGGCGCCTTGCGGAATGCGCACAATGAGGCCCAACTGTTGGCGGGACATCTGCTGGGTGGGAATGTTGTGGAACCCCACCCGCCAATCCTTCGGCCGGATGAGATAGACCACTTGGTCGAACACATCCACCAACTGGATAAGCATTGCGTTTCGCACGTTGGGGGGCTGGCTCGATACCCAGCTTTGCAGGGCGGGAATGCCGCTGGCGTCGTACACCGCCGCGGCCTCCTTAATCCGGGCGTCGAGCACCTGGCGATCCTTGCGGCCCACCGCGGCGGCCAGGAGGTAATAGGCAATGACCAGCAGGCCCAAGGTCGTGAGGGTGAAAATGAGCGCGTACCAGAGGCTGAGCCGGATGGCAATGTTGCGCCGCAACGGGTTAATCAGGCCGGAGAACATATCCTACTCCGCGGATGGTATGAATGATGGCGCGGTCTTTATCGACCTTGCGGCGCAAGCGGTGAATGAGGACATCGACGACGTTGGTTTGGGGATCAAAGCTGTAATCGAAGATGCGCTCCAGGATCATCGTCTTGGTCACAACTCGGTTGGCATTGCGCATGAGGTACTCGAGCAACGCAAATTCACGCGGCTGCAACTCGATGCTCTCGCCATCCCGCCGCACCTCACGCGTGAGCAAGTCCATTGCCAGGTCTCCGACATTCAATCGGGTCGGTTCGGGACTATGGGTGGAGCGGCGGATGAGGGCCTGGACGCGGGCCAGCAGCTCCGAAAAGGCGAATGGTTTGGTCAGATAATCGTCTCCGCCCTCCTGCAAGCCCTGCACCCGGTCATCGACAGACGACCTGGCGCTCAGGATGAGGACGGGCGTCTGAATATGGCTGGCGCGGAGCTGGCGGATGAGACCCAGCCCGTCGAGCTTGGGCAGCATGACATCCACAATCGCCACGTCGTATTGGGTCGTCTGCGCGCGAATGAGCCCGTCCTCGCCGTCCTCGGCGTGGTCCACCGCGTAACCGCTTTGTTTGAGTCCATTGACCACGAAGGAAGCGATTTTCTTGTCATCCTCGACGACCAGTATTCGCATCGCTTCTAATGATAACCCCGGGCGAATGGAATTGCCAAACTCCTTTCGCCAGCCCGATGACGCAACGGGCGCATCTGGGAGGCCGGGCCAGGGCGCGCAGTCCTCCGCGCGCCTCGATAGCGCATCATGCGACCGATTGCGCAAGCGGCGGCGCGCAGAGGACTGGCGCGCCCTACCTGCCCCCTTCGGGGCAAGAATGACAATGTGGTGGTGCTGACTTGCTTACGGATTCGGTTCGATGGGGCGGATCATGATATTCCTGAACTCGACCCGGCCATGATCGCCCTGCAGGGCGATGTAACCGATGTCCGATTTCGCGAATCCCGGCATCCTGGAGAACTTGCTCTTGGCCACGCGAGCCTTGAAGTCAGGGCTGTTCAACACGTACTCAAAATACTTCACTCCATTGACGTAGTGTTCGCACTTTTCAGGCGTGACGATGAGCCGGATTTGGTTCCACTGGCCCGCGGGTTTGGTAGCGTCGAGAGTCTTGCCGGTGCTCGGGTCGATGAGGGGCCGATAAAGGGCATAGAGCCATCCGCACCGGATTGGGTCCGCGGCCCTGGCATTGTCTTCGAGTTGGAACTCGGGGCCGGTCGCCCAGACAGCGGAGCCTCGATCGGTAACGTGATACATGATGCCGCTGTTGCCGCCCTTGGAGATGTTGTATTCGAGCCGCAGTTCGAACCATTTGTACCGGCCTGTGGTGACGATGTCGCCCGCGTGGTGCGGGTCGGCGCAAACCAGCGCCCCATTCTCAATTTTCCAGCCCGGCTCGACGCCCTCGCGTTTGAAGTTGTGCCAGCCGGTGAAATCCTTGCCATTGAACAGCAGCTTCCAGCCGGCGGCCTTTTCGGCTGGGGTCAATGTGTTGATAGCTGAATCCTCTCCCGCAACCAGATGGACAACGCCACAAGTCAGAAGAGCCAATGAAACCGATAAAATGCGCTTCATGGTAGTCATAGTGGCGAGGCGGAGGGCCGCCCGCAAGCGGATTCCACGACAGTTGCCGAGAAACCACGGAATACACGGAACACACGGAAAAGGGACTGATTGGGAGCTTCGGGCGTGGATCTCGCGCAGCGTGACTCGGCTCCCCTCTCTTTCTTCTTCCGTGTATCCCGCGTATTCCGTGGTTGACGCCTCTCTTCAGCGCTGCCCCTCCGCGAGATCACTGGGCGCGTCCGAACTTCTTCTCCAATTCCCGGAAATTCATCTCGATGAGCGTTGGCCTCCCATGGGGACAGGTATAGGGCATGGCGCAGTGTCGCAGATCTTCGACCAACTTCTCCAGTTCCCGCCCTGCCAGCGGGTCATGCGCTTTCACGGCATGGCGGCAAACCGTTTTAGCCACGACGCCTTCGCCCAGCCGCAACGAATTGACTTGCTGGCCGGCGGCCCTGAGCGCATCGACCAGTTCGAGCACGAACTGCCGCGGTTCGCGGGTCTTGACGTAAGGAGGGAGGGCCTCCAACAGGAATGTGCGTTCTCCAAACTCACCGAGCACCACGCCCAGACGGGTGAGCGTTCCCATCTGCTGACGGAGAAAGGCGGCGTCGCGCGCCGAGAGTTCGACGGTTTCCGGCAGGAGCAGTTTTTGGGAAGGCGCCTGGTCGTTCCGCTCGAGCCGGTGGAGCATCTGCTCGTAGAGGATCCGCTCATGGGCGGCGTGCTGGTCCAGCAGCACCAGCCCCCGATCTGATTCCAATACGACATACAGCTTGCCCACCACGCCGATCAGCCGCATCGGCACCCGCAGCAGGGGCACCGCCCCGCCCAGGGCCTCTGAGGCGGGCGGCACGGTTCCTGCCGGAGGACTTGGAGTGGGTGACGGCTGAGCGAGGTTCTGGAGCGACGAGGCAGCGGAAAGACCTGGCGCGGCCGGAGGATTCTCTGAACCCGGACGTGGTTCCAAGTGAGTTGCAGCATGGCCCGGCGGGCCGTGGCGGAAGCCCAGCGGCAAAGGATTCTGGGCGGGAGTCGAGGGCTGAGGCGAAACGGGCTTCAGGGCCGGAGGGAAGTGCGGCAATGCCGCCTGGGCGGACGGTTCATCGGGCGCCGCCGGGCGCTTGGCATCAGCCTCCGCGGGGGCTGTCACAGCCTGGCTTGGACTCCATGCGGGAGCGATGCCAGTCTCCTCTCCAGGCTGCCGGTCTCCAACCTTGGGAGCGACCTGGTGAAAGGCCATCAGGGCCTGTCTCACCGCTTGGGCCACAAATCGGCGCACGTCCCATTCCCGATGGAACTTCACTTCGCGCTTGGCGGGGTGAATATTGACATCGACCGCAGCCGGATCGACTTCCAGGAAGAGGCAACAGACCGGGTAGCGCCCTTTCATCAGAGCCGTGTGATAGCCTTCGAGGAGGGCAAAGTTCAGCCCGCGATTCTCCACAGGCCGGCGGTTGACGAACAGGTGCTGGTCTTCACGCGTGGCGCGCGAGACGCCAGGGGCGCCAATAAAACCCCAGAGGCACAAGGGCGCATCTGCGGCTTGCGGGCTGGCGCCGGGTTCCAGGGCGTCTGCATCGGACGCACTGGCGGAGATATTTACCGGTACGAGCCTCTGCTCGGCGCCGTAGAGGGCGCGCAGTCGCTCGCGCAAGGCTTCCAATCGCCTGTTCGGGCCTTGGGCCTGGGCCACAGCCGGCAGTTGCCATACGGTTCGACCCTCTTTCTGGAAAGTGAACGCCACTTGGGGAAAGGCGAGCGCCGCCAGGGTGATGTAATGCTGGACATGCGCCGATTCGGTCTCCTCGGTGCGAAGGAATTTCCGCCGGGCCGGCAAATTGAAGAAGAGTTGCCGCGCCTCGATGGTCGTTCCCGGCGCACTGCCGGCAGCTTTGACCTCCAGTATCTTGCCGCCGCTGACGACGATTTGAGTGCCTTCGAGGGCCTCCCCGTCGCGTTCCCGAGTGGTCAGGGTGAACCGGCTCACACTGGCAATGCTGGGAAGGGCCTCGCCGCGGAAGCCCATCGTCGCAATAGCGGCCAGGTCTTCCGCGCGCCGGATTTTGCTGGTGGCGTGACGTTCCAGACAGAGCAAGGCATCGTCCCGGCTCATGCCGACCCCGTCGTCGGTGACACGGATGAGGCTGCGTCCGCCCGCCTGGATTTCGACGGTGACTCGCGAGGCCTGGGCGTCGAGGGCGTTTTCCACCAACTCCTTGACGACGCTGGCCGGGCGCTCGATGACTTCGCCGGCCGCGATCTGGTTGGCCACTTGCTCTGCCAGGAGCCGGATGCGGTTCATGGGTGGCTGAGGGTTTCGGTTAGCACTTACCCACTCTAGGCCAAAAGCCTGCTTGGTAAAGCCAAGAGCGCATCGGGGGAATGATGGATGAGGGGTCGTAGATGGTGGGGAGCGCACGCATCCGCAGTCCTCACACAATCCTCTAGGCTTGCCCACAGCCGCCGTCCTCGAAAATTCAAGCTACTGAAACTTGCTGAAACTCAGTGAAACCTGCGGAAGTTCCACTCGCGACGCCATTCCTTGCTCTCGTCCTCCCCTGCCCGGCGTTTTGCCTTTTCCCTTTTTGCTTCTGCCTTCTTTGCCCTCCCTCCCGCAAAATGCAGGCTGCGGAAACCTGCCGACGCCCAGGCCGTTGAGAACGACCGCCGCGTCGGACCGGCCGTCGTGCTCAGGGCATTTGTTTTGCTATTGCAGCTTCGCGGGAGGCTTTGTCAGCCGTGAGGCGGCGCACGAGTTCCTCCTCGTTGATCCGATAGACAAAGGCCTCCTCGCCCTCGATGAGTACGACCGGAATGCGGGTGCGATAGCGGCGCCAGAGTTCCGGCTGTGTTGTAATGTCCACTGTGAGCAGATCGAACTCCACCCGTTTGCGAACGCTGGTGAGTTGGGCTTTGACCACATCGCAAAGATGGCAATCGGGCTTGGAGTAGAGCGTGACCTTGGAAACGGGAGATTGATTCACAAGCGCCTCACGAGAATTTCTTTCTGGTACATGGATGGAACTTAAGCGAGCCATGAATGCCGGGCAAGGCCGGCGATTGGCAATATCCCGCACGCAGTTGGCGGTTTAGCGAGGGTTGAGGGTGGTAAAGGCAATCACGCGCCGTCCGCGAATGGGGGGATCGAGGCGCATTTCGAAGCAGGGCCCTGAATGTGGCTGGCTCCAGCGCAAAACACGGCCGCCGTCAGCGAGTTTCCCGAGCTTCGGCGAGCCGTTTGGAATCGCGTGCGGGGCCGGTGCGAGTCCTGCCGAATGAAGGGGGCGTTTTGACGACCTTCCATTCCGTGCGCTTTGAGAGAGGCATTGATTGAAGAGGGGGGTGTTTCCGTGAGAGCCACTGACGGCACCTGGCAGACCCCACCCCCAGAACAACAATCCTTTGCGGTTTTGTTCGGCGAAGGTGACCGCCGTCACTATTTGCAGCGGTCAGGAGGGGGCCCCCGCAATTCAGTGAGAGGCGACGAGCACCATCCAAAGGACCCCGACTCGATCCAGCACCATGCCAAAGCGTGCGGAAAAGAAGGTTTTTCCCAGCGGCATGTGGATTTTTCCGCCCTCCGCCAGGGCGTTGAACGCCTTGTCCGCCTCGGCCTCGGTCTTCACCGTGAGCGAGAGCGCGAAGCCCTGGAACGTGCGATTTCCCGAGCAACGGCCGTCCGAGGCCATGATGTCTGTTTCGCCGACGCGGAAACTGGCGTGCATGACCTTATTTGGATCTGGCGGGTCGCAGCCTGGAGGCGGCGGCTCAGGGCTGTCTTTGTAGCGCATCAGCATGCTGACCTCGGCGCCGAGCGCGCGCTTGTAGAATTCGAGAGCTTCCTGGCAATTGCCCTCGAAGAACAGGTAAGGTTGGACGACCGTGTTGTTTATCATAGCATCTTTCGTTGACTCTGGTACATGGGTGGAACTTAAGCGAGCCATGAACGCCGGGCAAGGCGTCGATTGGGAGTGACCCGCCCGCAGTTGGCAGTTTAGCAATATGAGGCAGGCCGTTGGCCTGCGAGAGAATCTATGTGAGGTGCTGGCTTTCCAGGGCGATGCCCTTCGCTGGTATGACGGACGCTGTTGGCGTCGAAGGCGGGAACAGGCGCAAATTGCTCCTGCCTGGTATGTCTCCAACGAGACCGCCTGCGGCGGCATATCTGGCTGATAGCGATGGGCTTTGCGCCGGTCGCCTTGGCCACCGCGCAGGCGCTGAGACCCAGCGGCTTCATGCTTCGAGATCACTCCAAGAAGCCAAAGAAACCAGAGGCTCTAACGCCTGGGGTCAATGCCCCGTCGATGGGCCTGCCTGAGTCTCGTAGGCTACAGCGTTCATTGGCAATTATGACGTGCAGAAACGCTCACCTTCAGTGTCAGCCAGGCGCCGGTCCCAGCCGCAGCCTAAGAGTCTGTTTTAAAGTCGGCCCGGTCAGGGGACGGGGCCTACAGGAGTTGGGCATTTCGCCCGGTTCCCGTAGGCCGCGTGCCATCACGCGGCGTCCTTTCGTAATTCTCAAACAGGCTCTAAGAAATTTCCACATGCCGAGGCTGCTTCCGTCCTCCGCCGGGGCGTTGGCCCGCGGCCGCCTGGCTCGCTCCATCTGCGCGGCGTGGCTGGCCTTGCTCCTGCTGGGGACATCGGCGCAAAAGGGGCTGGCCGGCTCGTTAGAGATTTCCCGAGTGACCATCACCCAGGCCGGCGTGCGGTTGCGCATCGTCAGCGATGTCGGTGTGACCAACCAAATTGAGAGCCTGACCGACCTGAGCGACACGAATTGGACTGTCCTGACGAACATGATAGTTGCCCAAAGCCCCTACACGTTCCTGGCCAGCACCACTCCGGCTGGCCCGTGGCGATTCTACCGAGTTGTCATCCCAAACGGCTCCCTGCCTCCACCGCCGCCGGGCATGGCCCTGATTCCCGCTGGGGCATTCCAAATGGGCGACACTTTCAACGAAGGCGCGGCTTACGAAGTACCGGTCCACACGGTCAACGTGAGCGGCTTCTATATGGATAAGTACGAAGTGACAAAGGCCCTCTGGGACAAGGTCCTCGCCTGGAGCGTCAGCCGCGGCTATGCCTTCGATTATCCCGGGTCGGGCAAGGCACCGAACCATCCGGTGCAGAGTATCGACTGGTTCGACATGGTCAAATGGTGCAACGCCCGCTCGGAGATGGAAAACCGCACGCCCGCTTATTACACGGACGCGGCGCTGACCCAGGTGTATCGCTCGGGGGAGGTGGCGCCTTACGTCGATTGGCACGCCGGCTATCGCCTGCCCACCGAAGCGGAATGGGAAAAGGCGGCGCGGGGGGGCGTCAGCGGGCATCGCTTTCCATGGTCGGACACCGACACCATCACCCATAGCCGGGCGAACTATTATAGCGATAGCAGCTACCCTTATGATGTCAGCCCCACTCGCGGTTTCGATCCCACTTTCGCTACCGGAGATATGCCTTACACCAGCCCGGTGGGTTCATTCGCCCCCAATGGCTACGGCCTTTACGATATGGCCGGCAACGTCTGGGAGTGGTGCTGGGATTGGGCAGGGCCGTATTCCAGCGCGGCTCAGACCGATCCTCATGGTCCCGACACCGGCTCAACCCGCGTGGGCCGCGGTGGCAACTGGAATTATTACGCCGAGCATTGCCGCGTCGCCTACCGGTACGGCAATGACCCGCACGATAGCGCCACTAACATCGGTTTCCGGTGCGCCCTGCCTATTCTGTGACTGATTACGCGCCGAGCGGGAATCGGCTAGACCAATCAACGGCAATCCTCATTTTGCGCTCAGGGAACACCCTTAGCGGGTAGTGCGCGTCACTCCGTGCGCGCCATGCACGGCCTCAATTTGGGTGGCGCGCAC
>JBJKSV010000541.1:0-3665 GCA_046703605.1 Limisphaerales bacterium | reverse complement strand
GCTCTGCTCCGTCCGGAAAACGCCGCCCGCCTGGCCGGGTTTACCGAGATCAACCGCGAAGTGCATTCGCTCGCCGCGGTGCTGAAAACGCCATCCGCCCGCGGCCTGGTCACCATGACCAATCTCGCCGGCGCCAGCGAAGTTGATTTCGTGGCCAAAGAGCACAACGGCGCGACCTATCTTTTCGCGGTGGGCATGCGGAACGCCGTGACGACCAAGGAATTTCATTTCCAGGGCCTGACCAACGATCAGATGGAAGTGATCGGCGAGAATCGCACCGTAACTCTGATCAATGGCTCCTTCAGCGACAGATTCAACGGTTATGAAGCGCACCTTTACAGTACCGCTTTGTGAGTGACAGGCGCCACGGTGGCACCCCGGGACAAAACGGGTTTCGGGTTCGCTGCGGCCGCCGGATCTCAGACCGGAGTGATGGCCACGACCTCGTAGTCGTTCACGGAGGGGACGGTGAACTCGAGATGACCGTCATGCTGTTTGAAGGACACGTCCTTTTCGGCGCGCAGCAGTTGAACGCGGGCGATTCTGCCGCCACCCGGCACTTCGAGCGTCACGGTTTGTGGCCCAACCGGGTAGAACCGGCTGATGCCGGCGCGATATAGATTCGGATTGGTGTAATTCAATAAATGCACGGCGAAACCGGCGTCGGTCTCCCAGCCGAAGATTTCGACCACGCCTTCTCCTTCCACGTGCAGGGGCGAACGGCCACGCGTCACCCAGCGGATTGCGTTGTGCAAAAGTTGGGACAAGTCGGCATTGCACGACCGCCAGGCGCAGCGCTCCAAATCGCTGGCGATGTAGAGCCTGCGGCTGTCGGCTTTTTCTCGCGGAACCAACAGCGGCCGCTGCGTATCCGAGCCCGGTGGCGCATAGCACATCTCCGGCGGATAACCCGAATACGCCGGCACGACGGTCAATATGGGCTGGATGCCTTCGGCGGTGACCGGGACAACATATTCACCGGCCGGCAACAACTCGGTATTGCGAATTCCCCGCAAGAGCTCGTTCTTCGGTCGCCGGATGCGCGCGTAGGAGCCGAAGTTGCTGACGGGCCTGATTATTTCGCCATCTCGGCTGATGCCGAAAACGTCGGCCAGACCGAAGTTGGATCGCGCCGCGCTGGTCATGTTCTCGAAGAGGCTGGTTTCAAATGTCGCGAGCAAGGATCCGCCGGCGTCCGCGTAGGCGCGCAGTTGGGCGCATTGGGCATCGCTGAGCACCGTCACGTTCGGCAAAATGAGCGCCCGATACTGGCGCAGGCGTTCCGCGCCGAGATCGTCTTCATGCACGAGATCAAACGCAAAGCGGCCTTGAAGCAGGGCCGCGTAAAGCCCCTCCATGAATTCGGCCCTGCCACTGCGCGTGATCGAGCGTTGCGACCAGACGACGCCCAGGTCGGCGATTGGCTTGCGATAGGTGAAGTGTTCGTCGTGCTTCGCCTGCCAGGTGAAAAACTCGAGGCCCGCCTCCGGCCAGCGATGGTCCAGCCCCAGGCCGCCCTGGGCACCCAGCCAATGATACCACACGCGCATGCCGCTGGCCGCGGTTTGCGCCATCCAGAGCATCGCCTCGTCATGGGCCTTGGCGGTGTTGCGCCACTGGACGGTGCCGGTGGCCCACGAGCCGATGACGTTGGTGGTCGTGCGGCCCTTCATCACCGAATAAGCCACGCGTCCCTGTTGCGCGCATTTCCAGGCCGGAGTCGCGCCGTGGCGGCCCTGGTTGTCGCAATTGAACCAGTGGCATTCCGCCGCCAGCGCGTGGGCATCGAGTCCAAAGTTGATTCCGCCGCCCAGGTTTCCCAAAAAGACGTTTTCGGGCCTTTTCTCCCGGGCGATGGAGTTGAAGAGATGCCACAACTCCAGCGTGCGCTTCAAATACCTCTCGCTATACTCCGGCGTGCCCGGCTGCGGCGCCGACTGGCAGGCCGCGCAATAGCATCGGGGCGGATCGCCCCAATTCGGCCAGGCATTGGTGTAAATAGCATCCAGGTCGTAGCGTGAGTTAACCTCGCGCATGATGGCCGGCATTTGCTTCGTGTAATAATCGGTGAACGAACAGGTCTGATACAAGTCCGGCACGCTGCTGCCCATGGGTTTTCCCGCGGCGTTGCGCCGGAACCACTCCGGATGGGCCTTCAACGCGACATCCCATTGCAGGTCGGGGCTGTACCGCGCGATTACACGGATGCCGCGCTTTTTGGCTGCGGCGCAACATTCGCCGAACAGGTCGCGGTTGCCGAGATAGCGCGAGCGCCGGAAAAATGGCACCTCTGTCGGATAAAACGCGATGATGCCGGTCACGCTCACGAAGACACCGTCCACCCTCAACTCGGCCCAGGTGTCCGCCCACCCCTCCACGTCCAGTTCGATCGGGTCGCGTTCATTAAAATTCACCTGGCCGAGGCGGCGCACGCGCTGATGCCAGGGCGCTTCGCGCCCAGGGGCGCTGCCGGCAGGCGCGGCACTGGGACTGGTGGAAGCAGCGGGAGCGCCGGCACCGAACAGCGTTGTGGAAGGCATCACCGCCGAGGCGGTGCTCAACACGATAAATTTACGGCGATCAATTCTCATGATTCAACAGTGAATGAACGGCTCCAAATCCTAGTTCGGACCTACGCGGGCGCAAAGCTAAATGGGGCCGGAGCATTGCCGGAGGAAAACTGAACTGAAGCAAAAACCGACTCGCTCAAGGTGCGACGGGCTGATAGCTCTGAGGGCCTGTCGCAATTGGGTCGGAATTCGACCTCGCAGGCGTGGGGGAGAAGCGGAGGCTCAGAGCGACGGCCGGCGACAAACTTCTGCTCCAATTCAACTGGCGAAGACGAGTATGGCGGAAGGGGTGGGATTCGAACCCACGGAGCCACTCCAATGTGCATTGACGTTCAAAAACCCTTATTTTACAGGGGTTTTCGCATTTTTGAACATTCCTGAACGATAGTGCTTGCATATAGTCGCATATAGGCGTAGAAAAAAGGGCGTATCGGTGGCCGCCGCAAGGCCGCGAAAACCGGCTATATGCAACTATATGCTGCTTGGCCGCCCGATGAAAACCGAGAATGATTATGGCATGGATCTACAAACAGAGGGATTCGAACAACTGGTGGATTGGCTACCGCGTCAACGGCAAGCAATATCTCCGGAGCACGAAGACTGCGGACAAGAAACTCGCCGAGCGGGAACTGGCCAAGCTCGAACTGATGGACCAGGCCCACCGGGCCGGAAGCCTGAGCGAGGAGTTTTTCCGGCTGATCACGCGCAAGGAGTTGCCGTCCGAGACCTTCACGGGTTACGTGAGCCAGTGGCTTGATGAGTGCAAGAATCTCTCCCCGGTCACCCAGACCCGATACCGGGAGGCCATGGCGGAATTCGGCAGGTTCATCCAGGCCACTGATAAGGCTCCCATGCTGCGCGACATCCAGCCTGACGCCATCGCCGGTTTCCTCCGGCAGAAGCGCGCCGCCACCAGCATGGCGACAGCCCGGCTCTATCGGAAGGTGCTATCCTCCTTCTTTCGCTACGCCGCCGACAACCGGGTCTTGAGCGCCAGCCCCGTTCCATCCTCGCGGAGCCTGAAGTTGACGGAGGATGACGGTCCGTCCCGCCGCGCCTTTACCCTCGATGAGTTGAAGACCATCTACAGCAAGG
>JBJKSV010000540.1:0-3175 GCA_046703605.1 Limisphaerales bacterium | reverse complement strand
GGTCGCATTCCAGGAGCCGAAGCTGCCTTGGGCGGCGTAGAGTTCCACCTCCGAGCCTCCGCCGCACTCGTAATAGACAAGGTCAAGAGCGTAATCTCCCGGCGTGTCGAAATGGAAGGTCTGCAAGGTGTCGCCCGGGCCGCGGGGGTCGGGATAGGACATGCTCACGCCGCCAATGCTCAGGCTGAAGCCGTCATCGCTGTTCACGCCGAATGTCCAGTCGCCTGCCTGAGGAATGGTGATGGTGGCGGTAGCCTCGAGGGCAAAGTTGTTCTGGTCCTGGCCGATGGTCAGGCCGGGGAAAGTCCGGTCGTCACCATAGTGCGCCCCGGAGGAGGTGTTGAGATAATTGATGGTGGGGGCATTCTCGACGAAGACCGCAAGCTGCTGGGATGGATCGCTAATCACATTCAACGCGGCGGAAAGGCTGCACACGCCGACACTGGCCACGTAATTATAAACCAGGAATCCAGGGACGGCCGTTTCATACCCCACCGCGGTGGTCCCTGCCGTCCAATTTTGGTCGTTGAAACCCGGCTGCGTCCAGGTCGAGCCTAAACTCCCATCCAGCGGGATCAGCACCTTGGCTGGAGCGGCTGCCGGCAAGAGGGTGTTGGTGGTCACATCTTGCGCCAAACCGTAAGAGATGTCCGGATACTGCTGGGGGAAGGTTGGCGCAAATTCGGTGGCGGCCGAGCCGTCCGGCCTTAGAAGGGCCAGGTATTCGCCGCCGGCGTTGAGCTTGAAATCGGTGTGCAATTGCCCGCCTGCCACGGCGCGGTTCTTGCCCGAAGCGAACACGATCATCAGCGCTTTGGCGGCGAGATTCGTGGAGGGAAAACCCCACACGGCTTGGTGAGTGGGGTCATCGGTCAAGGACCAACCGGCCAGGTTCACCGCGTTGGTGGTGGCGTTGTAAAGCTCGATCCAGTCCGGGTGGTCTCCATCCTCGTCGGCGAGGGTGCTTTTGTTGTCGGCCATGAACTCGCTGATGATGACCTGGGCCGGAGCGGCCTTGATAAACAGCAGCAGGCAACTGAACCAGAGGATGAGGCGGGGATAGGCTTTCATTGACGCAACCTGAGTAGAGCGACGTGGCAAGCATTCGGTGCTGAGACAACTAATGCTCAATGGTAATGGGATACCAGCGTGAGGTTTCACCGTCAAGGCTTTGAATGGGTTCGCCGGGGGCATGGCGATTTATCCGCGAACAGGCACCCGTGGGTTTCATTGGCTTGCGATTGGTTTCCTCGCGGCGGCTTGGCGCCGACACCGCCGCCGAGGGGGGCGCTGAAAAAAATAGGTGCGGATAGCTGCGGTTTGGTGCGGTTTGGTGCGGATTGGTGCGGATCGGGGTTGCCGTAGAGGGTTTTCTGGATCTGCTGGCGGTAAGGCAGGGCTGTGGGGGCGGCGTTTGGCGGGTTGGCGAGTTGGGCGCGGCAGGGTTTCCCCCTGGCCGAGGGAATGGGTGATGGAGCCGGTGGTGGTGGCTCGACCGCCTTTGAGCGAAGCAAGGGTGCAGGCGGGGAGGCACAGGAGCGTTGGAAGCTGCCCGGAATTGAACAGAAGGAAACAAAGGGAACGAAGGGGCGCGGGCGGAGTATAAGCATTCAACATGCTCGTGCTATTCCACAGGATTGCCGGGGTGCTCCTCGCGGGCGCACCTTTACCCCGACCACTGGACTCAAGGCGAAAATCTGGAAGACCGCAAGGAACATCTCAAAGACTTGTTCCACACCTTCAAGGACCTCACGCAGAGCTTTTTGGACCAGTTGTTGGCACGCGACGCCTTGCGTGGCCTGGACCCACGAAAAGGCAAGTTCCGCTCGTTTCTGCTGGTCCTCCTGCGGCATTCCCTGGCCAACGAGGCCAAACGCGCCAGCGCCGCCAAACGCGGGGGCGGGCGAATCCCCGTTGCATTGGAGACGAGGGAGGCTGAACGCGGCCTGTTCGAGACTGCCGCGCCGCGGCAAGGATTCCTTCCCGGCGAGACCCAGAGGCGCGCCTACAGGAAACCGGCCTCTCCCGGTGCGCCAAATGTGTTTTAATCGCCAACCCGGCCTTCCGCCGTTTAATATGCGGTAACATGACGTCCAGAGCAGGACAACGCGCCGAGCGCTTCCGGTTTGAGCGAGACACGGTCACCTTCGCCAACGAGTTGGTCTGGCGGTACCAATTCGACCCGGTGACGGGGGCGATGCGCATATCGCGCAATCCCCAGCCGCCCACCTATTCGCATCGGTGCTTTGTGCTGGTGCGCTCCGTGCGCCAATTCCTCTATCACGCTCGCTTCGACGCCGGCCAACCGGAAGCGGATGAGCAAAGCTATCGCCGCCTTATCCGCCACGTGGTCCGAAGGAGTCCCCGCCGCGGGAGTGAACCGGCGGAGCGGATTGTCTTCCCCGGCTATGAATCCCTGCGCGAATTCAGCCGGGACCACGAGGCGCTGCTCAAGGCCGAATGCGGCGGGGCATGGCAGTCCTATTTCCTGCGCAGCCACTGGCGCATGGTGTTTCCGGTCTGGGGCGCGCACCAGGCACGGGTAGCCCGCCAGTTACATCACGCGGTGCTTCAAGGCGCGGTCCCCGCGGTGCACATCTGTTCCGGTTCCCGCGCATTACCATCAATCACGGCATTCTCCTCTATGCGATGGAGGAGTCCGAATCGGAGATCCAGTTCGAGGCCTACGATCCAAACACACCGGCTCATCCAGTCACACTGAGCTACGACCGCGCGTCCCGTTCATTTCAATTTCCTCCGGCCTCCTATTGGGTCGGGGGAAAGCTGAGCGTGGTCGAAGTGTTCCGCGGCGGAGGGCGCTGAGACCCGTCCGGTCTTCAACCTTTAGCCTTTAGCCTCGAGGCGGTGGGTTGCCAGGCGCCAAAGCCGAAGAAGAGCATACCGCAGAGGTTAATCCCCAGGATGTAGCCGATCTTATAGGGCCGTCCGTTGTTGGAAGAGGCGTAGATCGGGACATTCCTTCCCAGCACCAGCGCGGGCAGAGCGGCGGGCATGACCGCGCCCTGAATCATACCCAAGGGGAAACCCGCGACATGCCCGGGCCCGTAATAGCGCGAGGCCATCCAACCTTGACCCACCCCCAGGAGCAACGCCAGCAGGGCCAAAACCAGGCCTTTAAGCGCGCCCAGCTTCACCTTCGATAGGGCGGGGGCGG
>JBJKSV010000539.1:0-6800 GCA_046703605.1 Limisphaerales bacterium | reverse complement strand
CCCTCGTCCGCGACTGCGGCGTTCTGGAGATGCGGACGAGGGCGTCCGCGCTCCTATGGCATGGGTGCCGCAGCTTGACCTGAGCCGTTACCGGGCGTGAAAGTCCCCGGGCGCCTCCAGGGGTCTCTTCGGTGGCTGGCTGAGGCCGTCACGCCACCAGCTATCCGCCAAAACGACCGACTCCTCAATCTGCCGATCCGGCACCGTCCAATATGTCTTCAAGAGACGGTTTTTCTCGTCTTCGCCCACAAGGGTGAATCCGTTCTTTTCGTAAAAGCGAACGGCCCAAGTCGCATCCTTCCAGGTGCCGATCAACACCGGACGGCTGGTCAGTTCACGCACGTAGGCGAGCAATGCCCGGCCGATACCTCGGCCTCGGAATTGCGTGCGCACGTAAGCGTGGCGGATCAGGGTCACGTCTTTCACATCCTGGATGCCCATCACCCCCAAAATGCGGTTTCCCTCGCGATAGCCGTAAAACCGAACGGCCTTGTCAATCTCAGACTCCAACTCCGCCATCGGCATATAGGGCTCATGCCATCGGTCCGCCGGAATAACCTCTTTGTAGGCGAGTGCGGACTGGTTGATAATCTCGCAGATCATAGGCAGGTCCGTCGAAGCGCAGGCCAGTATCTGTTGTTTGTTGCTGCTCATGCGAGCCGCCGGCCTACCTCATAATCGTTTTGACGGAGGCGGTTTCTACGATCGCAAACTCCCGTCCCTCCAGCGGGATAAAGAGCAGCTCACCGTTCTTGGTTTTGCCATAGCCCTCGGGGCTGAGGGTGAGCTGGAGGCCGCTTTCCAACACCAGGATCAATGGCTTCCTCCGTTCATTTCCAATGGCCTTTTCGATGTCAGTGATGGTCATGCAAGGCAGCCTAGCGCACCTTTCGGCTGGAGGCAACCGCTGGCTCGTGCCGCTTCCTGCTGCGAGTAAAACGGCGATAGCCTGTGGGCGGGGCACGCGTGGTACCGCCATTAAGCTTGAATGGCCTTGAGGGCGCCTCACACTTCACATTTTACGTTTCACGCCGCTAGGGTGATTTTACGCGGAAGAACTGCTCCGCATTGGTAGGGCTGAGCGTGTAGGGCGAAGTGGCCGTGGTGATGTTCGTGTAAAGGCCGGTGACTTGCCCGGCGGACTGGAGCGTGCCGGCGGGCCAACTAAGCTGCACCTGTTTGCCCTGCAACTGGACGGTGACACTCACCGGCTTGGCCGGCGCCAAGAGCCCATAGACATCCAGCCGTCCGGAGAAGGTGGCCAAATAGACCTTCCCATTGGCCACAGTGGGCGGAACGAACTTGGCGAAGTTGCCGACGGCATCGCGCGCGCTCAATTGCTCCGAATTCCAGAGTTCGTGCGCGACATTGCCGGCGTCGTAGGCGCGGAGGATGCCGGGGCGCACGCTTTGATTGGCGTCGCCGGACATTTGGTGCGAAGCCCAGACGATGCCGCTCCCAGGTTTGCTGCCATCGGCCGAGAGGGCCAGAATGCCACCCGGTTGGCCGTTGGGAGCCACGCTGGCTCCCTGGGCGAAAGCCGGAAGCGCGAACTTACCGGCCGAAGCGTCGAAACGGTACTGCTGCAAGTCGGCCGCGGACGGCCACACATAAGCGTAAGGCCCGCCGGCGCCATTCCACCACACCGCCCCGCCATGGATCTGGTTGCTGGTGACAGGGAAACTCTGAACGATGTTGGTGTCCGAGGAGCCTCCGCTCAACCCGCCCATGTTATCGCGGTTGACCAGGTACATGATGCCTTGCTTGCCGCCCCCAAAGACCAGGTTCGTGCCCGGTATAAGCATTAGCCCGCCTGAGCCGAGATCGACGTCCCCGGCTTCCAGCACCGGCCAGTTATACGGGGTGAACCAACTGGCGACGGCCAGCCTGCCTCCATTGGGCGTCAGCTTGAGAAAGCTTTCCCCGCGGTCGAGCGAACTGGCGGTATCGACCGAGCCGTTGCCGGTGGATAGATATTGATTGCCCTGGCCATCGTTGGCCGGGGCCTGGCCGCTCATCCAGATGCCGCCGTTGTAACCGTTGGGGGTGTCGTTATAGACGACGACCCGTTGGAGCGTGCTGGCGTCGTAACCAATGACCCAGCCGTGGTAAGGACCCCAATCGCAGTGCGAGGCCCAGGCGATATATACGACCCCATTTGCCAGGGCCAAGCCCGGACGCTGATTCTGCCGTTGCGGGTCGAACGTAATCACCCCGCCCACGCTGCCATCCCCGTCGCCAGGATATGTGGCCGTGATCACAACGGGCGGGACTCGATCCAGGCCCGTGGCCACATCCAACGCGTGAAGGCGCTGAACAAACGTGCCGCCGTTTTCGAGTGTCCGCGCCACCAGGTAGATCGTGCCGGTCGCCGGGTCGATAACCGGGGTGCCGACAATGCCCAGGTTGCCGCTGAAGTCCTTGTAATTGCCGCCACAGGCGCCGGTCATGTCGCTGTTGCGCGGCGCCCGGATGTTGGGACCCAAGAAGCTGGTCTGCCAATAGGGCGTGGTAACTGTCGGGTCATCGGCGTCAAACGCATAGACCGAGTCGTTGACCGTCGCGACGATGACGAGGTTATGAACGCCTTTGCCCAGGATGCTGACGTTGGTCATAATCAACGGTTGGGCGTAGATCTGGTCGTCCACAGCGCGGGTGTATAACAGGCCGAACTGGTTCGTGTTGACGTTGCTGGTGTTGAGGATGGTTTCCTGGAGATTGGCCCCGTCGCGGGCATCGTCGTTGTGTTGAGTCAACACTGCAATCGACGGCGGGGCGGGAGGATTTGTCGCCAGGGTGGTGAATGTTCCAGACGGTTGAGCCCAGGCGCTGCCCGCCGAATTGCCGGCTTCGGCCGCGAAAAAGTAGGTCGTATTCGAGCTCAGGTCCGAAATCGTTTGAGAGAAGGCGCCAGACCGGAGGTCCAGGCTGACGCTGTTGGACCAGGCCGCAGCATTGGTTCCACCGTCGGTCGTACCGTAGAACAGGTTCACCTTCGGCACATCTCCCCCGGTGGACAGCACCTGGCCTTTGAGGGTTGCTATTGTGGTTCCGATGCCGGTTGCGGGCAGGTTCGCAATCGTCGCCACCGAGGGCACAAACACGCTGATGGCCGCGGAGTTAGTAACGGCTCCATTCGCGTTTTCAGCCACGACCGCGATGTTCGTGCTGCCGCCCGCCAGAGCCGGGGTGGTGTAGGTACTCCCGGTGGCCCCGGAAACGATGACGCCGTAGGTCAGCCACAAGTAGCTGATGGCGCCGGGTCCCTCTGCCAGCACCCGGAAGGTGGTGCTCTGCCCGGCCGCCACAGTGGCATTCGTCAGGGGGATGGTAATGACCGGCGGACTCGCCGGTGTATAGACCAGGAAGTTATCCCAGGCATCGATCCCCGCATCTTGAAAGGCGCGAAAGGCCGGCCACATTTGAGGAACGGTAATATCGGTCTGGCCGGTATGGCTCACCGTTGTGGAGAAGCCCACAATGTCGGCGCCGGGTGTCAGCCCATCCGCGCCATAGTCATAGACGGCGCATGCGGCGTCATAGGCGCCCGAGGCTCCCGAGACGTTGGTGAGTGTCACTACGAACTTGTACCAGTTGCCCACCGTGGTGTTGATCGTTCCGAGTTGGTTCTCGGTGAGCACGCCCCCGGAGCGGTATTGTTCCCGCAATGTAAAACTGGTCGGACTGGCGGGAATCATCCGGAAGCTCTCGAAGGCCACCGTGCCATTGTCATTTAGACCATTGTCGGTCGAGTTGATGATCCCCAATTGCACCTTGTCGCCGCTGGTCTGGCCGTTGGCTTTGATCATCACCGACATCGTCATGGCGGCGCCGTTCGTCGAGAAATTCCAGCTTTGGTTGGTGTAGGTCGCCGTCGTGTCTGTGCTTTGAAACACACTCACGCCGCCGCTGCCGCCCACCCCGGCGGTGGGGCTTCGCATAAAGGCGAAAGCGCCGAAGTTGGCGCCGCCCACATCGTTCCAGGGATTGAAACTGTTGGTGTATTGGCCCGGCGTGTTGAAGTCCAGAAACGCGGTTTGGCCCAGTGCCCTGGCCGGACCGCTACTCAAGAGCAGGGCCAAGCCCAGAAGCGCCGGAGCAACAAGGCCCGCGGGTCTGCGGGTAGAATATGACGTGAGAAACCTGGAACAGACTTGGAGAGAAACCGAAGAGCTTGGATTTGAAAACATAGGGGATTGCGTGGTAAAGGCGAGGCATGGTTCGAGCGCAGGCTCGCTGCCACCGCTGTGCCGAGCCCTTCAGGAGTGAGACTCGTTTGCAGCCGCTGCATCGCCGTTCATCCACAAGGGATTTGCATGTAGTATATCAGTCTGAGTTAATCCGTCAACAGGGCAGCCTGTGATGCTGGGACGAGTTGAGTGTTACGATTAATCCCTTGCATGTCGTCTCGGTAGAGGAACTCAAACCTTCGGACATGGCGCCGGGGAAACAGACTAACCTCGGGTAGTGGCGGTCCGAAAAGGCCCGGTCCGGGTCACTTCATCGTCCACTTTGTCGCTCACTCAAACCGCTTGGTTTTCGACAAGAGCTTAATCCCCGTAATGCGCATCTTCTTATCGACCGCCTTGCACATGTCGTAGATGGTCAGCGCCGCAATGCTGACGGCGGTGAGCGCCTCCATTTCGATGCCGGTCTGAGCGGAGATCTTGGCAGAGGCGGTGATGATAATCCGGTCCTGCTTAGCAGGGATTTCGAAGTTGACCTCACAATGGGTCAGGGGCAATGGATGGCAGAGCGGGATCAGCTCGCCGGTTTTCTTGGCGGCCATGATGCCGGCCAGGCGCGCGGCAGCCAGCACATTGCCCTTGGCCATCGTGTGGGATTGGATGATCCGCAAGGTGTCGCTCCGCAGGTGGATTTCGCCGCGGGCCACCGCCACTCGGACCGACGGCGGTTTGGCGGAGACATCGACCATGCTGGCCTCGCCCCGCTCGTCAATGTGGCTTAATCTGCTGAGGCGCGATGAACTCATTTTAGCCTCGCTCACCATTCATGACCGCCTCCTTCCACTCGCCTACGACGGTGCGAATTTGCTCGGCGGCATTGAGCCTGGGCTGGACGTGTTTCAGCCCGCACCACGGGAGCATGCCGAGGAGGTCGGGTGTCACCAGGATTTGGCCGTCGCAATCCGGCCCCGCCCCGATGCCGATGGTCGGAAGCGGAAGGCGCTCGGTCAGTTCCTTGGCCACGGAAGCCTTGACCAGCTCCAGGACGATGGCGAACGCTCCCGCCCGAACGAGGGCGTCGGCGTCGTGGAAGAGCTTCTCACGCTCGCTGTCTTTTTTGCCTTTGACGTGGTAACCGCCCTCTTCGAGCACATGCTGGGGCAGCATGCCCAGATGACCCAGAAATGGAATGCCATTCTCCACGATGGCGCGCACTTGCGCCTCGATTTCCTGGCCCCCTTCGGCCTTCACGGCCTCGGCGCCGGCAACCACCAACCGGGCGGCGTTGCTGCGGGCGCTTTCCACGGTTTGATAGCTGCCGAAGGGCATGTCGGCCACCAGCAGGGCGCGCGGTTTGGCGCGCGCGGCGGCGCGGACGTGATGTTCCATGTCGGCCATGGTTACATGGGTGGTATCCGGGTAACCGAGCACGACCATGCCCAAGGAATCGCCCACGAGGATGAGCGGGACACCCGCCTCGTCCAGGAGCCGGGTCATCGGGAAATCGTAGGCCGTCAGCGAGGCTATCCGCCGCCCGTGGGCTTTCATGGCGCGGATTTGCTCGGCGGTGATTTTTTCCGAATGCGCGTCCATGTGCTCGCCCATCAGTCGAGAAATGCGGTTAGCGGGCTGGTCGCCGAGGCAGTCTCCTCCTGCGCCGCAAGGCCGGACTCGAAGGCGGCGCGTCCAGCCTCGACGGCCATTTTGAAGGCCACCGCCATTCGGGGCGGGTCCGTGGCCACAGCGATGGCGGTGTTGACCAGCACCGCGTCGGCGCCCATTTCCATCGCCTCGGCGGCGTGGCTGGGAGCGCCCAGGCCGGCATCGACCACCACCGGCACGGTAGCCTGTTCGAGGATGATGCGAATCTGATCGCGGGTTTGAATGCCGCGGTTTGAGCCGATTGGCGAGCCCAGGGGCATAACGGTGGCCGCGCCGGCATCCTGCAGACGTTTGGCCAGCACCGGATCGGCGTTGATATAAGGCAGCACAGTGAACCCCTCGCTGACAAGCGCCTCGGTCGCCTTGAGCGTCTCGACCGGGTCGGGCAGCAGATAGCGGGGGTCGGGATGTATTTCCAGTTTCACCCAGTTCGGAAGACCCGCCGCAACGGCCAGACGCGCCAGGCGCACGGCTTCCTCGGCGTTCATCGCCCCGCTCGTATTGGGAAGCACCAGGAAACTGGAGGAGTCGATGAACTCCAGGATGTTGGCGAACGGGTCTCTGCGCCCGCTCAGATCGGCCCGGCGCAAGGCCACCGTGACCATCTCCGCGCCGCTGGCCTTGAGGGCGTCGCTCATCGCCTCGGGCGAAGCGAACTTGCCGGTGCCGACAATGAGCCGGGAGCGGAAGAGCCGCCCGGCAATCATTAACGGTTGATTTTGCAAAGACATCCCGGCCAATGTGTCGCAGCAACACGGATTTGTCGAGGGCAAGCCGGCGCCCGAAAGGGGCGGCGGCGGAGGATTCTGCCAGGCCGCCTGCTGTTTGCCGGAACGGGTCCATGGGGTTCCGTGCTAAGTGGCGATGGGCGCAAATACGCTGACGTGCCGACCGGGACCGCTCCCGGGCGCATCTTGACTGGACCACCCATGAGATCCGGCTGGGGTAGGG
>JBJKSV010000538.1:0-4000 GCA_046703605.1 Limisphaerales bacterium | reverse complement strand
GTCTTACGGGACGACAGCATCGCCTTTCTCTTCGTTTCGGCACCCGCTAGCCTCAACCACCACCACAATTATCCCGGCGGGTTGCTCAAGCACAGTCTGGAATGCGCCCAAATGGTGGAACGCTACCAGGAGTTTCCCCGCGAACAACGTGAACTAGGAACCGTAGCGGTCTTGTTTCACGACATCGGGAAAATTCTGACCTTGACCTCCCAGATGAAGCGTACTTCTCTGGGGCACACCCTGGATCACGACAAACTGACCTTTGAGGTTTTGGCGCCGTACCTGAAGATCCTGGATGGCCATTGGCCGGAGGGGGCTAACCAGTTGCGATATCTTCTGACCTGGAAGCCAGGGCAAAAAGTCCCCCGGTACAACATGGCAGATGTCGTGTCCTGCTGCGACAGGGTCAGTTCGGGGCTGGAAAGGCAGCGACGAATCAGGTCGGCGTCATTCTCCCCTCAGGCCCATTCTGCGTCGTACTGTGCGTATTCCGGCGAATCCGACCGGTGAAACCGACTTGAAAGCGACCGCCGTTCCGCTGTGAATCCGACCAGCGTTCCGGTGATTACGGCCAGTGCCGAGAGAGAGCCTCGGGGTGGGCTTTTCACTCTGTCACGGCGTCAGCTTTTCGGTCAAGGGTTGAACGCTATCTGCGCATCGATACACCCTTGAGATCGAGCTTGTAAGCGTTGTGGACGAGCCGGTCGAGAATGGCATCGGCCAAGGTCGGATCCTGCATGGCCTCATGCCAGGACTTGACCGGTAGTTGGCTGGTGACGATGGTCGCTTTACGGTCGTAGCGTTCCTCGACAATCTCCAGCAGTTCGCGTTGTTCCTCCCGGGTGAGCGGGGAGATCAGCAGGTCGTCCAGCACCAGCACCTCGCATTTGCCGATGGGGGCCATCAGCTTGTTGTAGCGACCGTCGAGCCTGGCGACGGCAATGTCATGCAGCAGTCGCGGAACCCGCTGGTAGAGAACCGTGTGACCGTCCCGGCAGGCCTTCTGCGCCAGAGCGCAGGCCAGGTAGCACTTGCCGGCGCCGGTTGGGCCGGTGATGAGGATATTGTGGTGGCTGCGCACCCACTGGTTCTGGGCCAGCGACGTGACCGTTGCGCGGTCCAGCCCCCGTCCCTGGCGCAGATCGAGATCTTCGATGGCGGCGGACAGCCGCAGCTTGGCCGCCTTGAGCCGGTTCTGCATGCGCCGGTTGTCCATGTCGGTCGCCTGGAGATCGACCAGCAGGCCGAAACGCTCTTCAAACGAGAGATTTGCCATGTCCGGGCGCTGCAGCTGCTCGGCAAAGGCCTGGGCCATGGCGGGAAGTTTCATGGCGATCAGTTTTTCAATGGTCGGTTGGGTCAGCATGTGGGGTCCTTTCGTCGTTGTAGTAATGGGTTCCCCGGATGTTCTCGTGGGAGACCGGCAGTAAGTCCAGTTGTTCGGGGAGCGGTTTCTGGTCGAGGTTGTTCTCCAGGATCGACTTGATGCTCTTGTAACTGACACCACGGATGGCCAGCGCCCGTTTGCAGGCGGCCTCCAGGCGTTCTTTGGAGAAACGTTTACCCAGAGAGATCACGCCCATGCAGGAGCGGAAGCCGTGCTCGGGATAGGCCTTGCGCGAGAGGATCTGCTCCACCACGCCAGCCGTGGATGGTCCGGTCTGGGCCGCCCACGCGATGATGCGTTGCGGCGTCCACTCGGCGTACTCCCGGTGAGCCTTGGGCATGTGTTCTGGTCGGGTGCTGTGCTTGCCTGGCAGAAACGAACGTGGATGAGAGGCGACCCGGGTCCCCTTGTGCAGGCATTCGATGGTGGTCGCGGTGGCACGGACAATCAACTCCTCTCCCACCAGGCGATGAGGGACGCTGTAGAAGTGGTGGTCCACTTGGACGTGATAATCGATATGCACCCGGGCCTTGAGCAGTTTGGCAAACTGGTAGGGAGTCTCGGGGAGCGGCAACATCGCCGGCCGATCGAGTTCCTCGAAGCGACTGCGCCGGCAGCCGGGTAGTTTGCGGAAGGGTCGGTTGTTCAGCAGTTCCAGCCGCTGCCGAATGGCAGCGTTGGCTTCGGCCAACGTAAAGAAAGTGCGGTGGCGCAGCCCGGCCAGGATGAAACGCTGGGCGATCAGCACGCCCCCTTCGACCTTGGCCTTGTCCTTGGGGCGGCGCACGCGGGCGGGGATGACGGCGGTGCCGTAGTAGTTGGCGCACTCAGCATAGGTGGGGTTGAGGTCGGGTTCGTAGCGGCAGGCTTTGGTGACTCCCGAGCGCAAGTTGTCTGGGACGACGCAATGAGGAACAGCACCAAGATAGCCGAAAGCACGAATGTGAGAGCCGATCCAGTCGGGCAGCTGCTGGGTCCAGGTCGCCTCGGCATAAGTCAAGTTGCTGTTGCCCATGACCCCGACAAAGATCTCGGCCTCGCGGATCTCGCCGGTGGAGGCCTCGACAATGTCCAGGGTCGTGCCGCTGTAATCGACGAAAAACTTGTCGCCAGCGCGGTGTTCCTGGCGCATGGAACGATCCAGGGTCTTGCGCCACTGCCGATAGAGTTCGCAGAATTGGCTGTATTGATAACCGGACGGTTCTCCCTCTTTGTACTCCTGCCACAGCAGCATGAGGGTGAGGTGTTTGTGACGGCTCAGATCATCATGCAGAGGTTGCCAGTCGGGCTGAGTCAGCTTGCGGGACGAGGGGGGCTGGGGCGGCGGATAGAGGCGTTTTTCAAGCGCCTCATCGTCCAGTTCCACCGGCCAGGACAGGCCGGCGGCGGTAGCCCGGGCAATCGTATCATTCACGGTGGTCTTGCCGACACCGCAGGCCTTGGCCGTATCGCGCTGGCTCTGGTTGCAGCCCCAGGCCAGACGCAGGATCTCACGAATTTTTCGCATGGTAACTCTTTCTCTCGGCATCACGCCCTCCTTGGATAAAGATCAAGGACGGCAGGATACCCACGGAGTTACCCCGCGACTACACTCTCAAATGACACTGGCCGGATTGCTCCGGAATGGTGGTCGGATTCGAATCGGAATGCCGGTCGGATTCAAGCCGGAACGGTGGTCGCTTTCCCGTCGGAATGGTGGTCGCTTTCGTCCGGAATACGCACTTAGAGTGAAGGCCGTTCCTGGAATCATTTTGGCGGCCGCTCCTCGGCGGAGGATGAAGGGTCTTCGGATTGAAAATTAATGAAAGGATCCGACACGAAGAACGCTTCGGTCTCCTCGCCGAGGGAGCTATTCGATTGTGACTGCCAGCACGATCCCGCCCACCACGAAGCAGGGAAAACGGTGGGCAATTAACGTCACGGCTCTTCGGCCAGCACGTAACCGATCCCCCTCAGGTTGAGAATTGCCTTACGCGAGAGTTTACTGCGCAAATAGTGGATATGGACTTCGACGGCGTTGCTTTCTACCTTCTTGTCCCCGCCATAGAGATGTTCAGCGAGTCGAGTTTTGGAGAAGACCGCCCCTGGACACTCGAGGAGCGCCTGGAGAATGCGAAACTCGTGAGCCGAAAGAGGGACTGTCCGCCCATGGTAAACCGCTTGATGCGTCTGAGGATTAAGTGAAAGACCGCCACGCACCATGACATTGGTGGTACGTTTCTCGTGGCGCCAAATCACAGCTTGAACGCGTGCGGTCAGCTCATCAATGTCGAAAGGTTTGAGCAAAAAATCATCGGCCCCGCAGTCAAGTCCCGCGATGCAGTCTGCGGCGTCGTTGTGCGAGGTGAGGATCAACACCGGAATGGCATTGCCACGGCGGCGAAGTGTCGTCAGGAGATCGAGCCCCGCCCCCACTGGTCGTTCAAGGTCGAGTAGCAAAAGTTGGTAAGTCTGGCCGTCAAGAGCCCATGCTGCAACCCGGCTATTCTCCACCCAGTCGACGGCAAAACCGCCCTGTCCCAGCCCCTCACGGGCGCTTGCACCGATCATTGGATCATCTTCAACCAGCAATACGCGCATGATAGCTCCCCCCTTCAATCATTAGTCTTTGAT
>JBJKSV010000537.1:0-3387 GCA_046703605.1 Limisphaerales bacterium | reverse complement strand
AGTCGGCGATTGGATGGAAACCGAGAGCGGCCCGGGGCGAGGGATGACGGCAAGGGTGGCCGCTCGGCTGTTGGTGGATCCTGCCAGGTTGGAGACCGTTGCCGAATACACTCCGGCGTCGCTCGGTCGGACGCTGAAAAGGTTCAGTGTAGCATTGGTTGCCGATGCTATCTGATTCGTCCCGTCGAACCACCACTGATAACGCAATGGTGGGCTTCCGGCAGCCACAACGCTGAAGGCCGCGTTGCCGCCTTGGTTGGTCACGACATCCGCCGGTTGTCCCGTAATCGAGGGCGGGACGAGCACCTTCAGCGTTGCGACAGCGCTCTTGATGCTGCCCACTATGTTGGTTACCAGCACGGAATACTGACCTGCCTCCGCCGGCTGGATGTCCGGCAGCACCAAGGCGGCGTTGGTGGCCCCACTCAGTACGTTAGTCTGGTCAAAGAACCATTGATAACTAAGAGGCGCAGCGCCACCGGCGACTACCTGGAAACTGGCGACCGTATCAACGACCACACTCTGTCCCATCGGTTGCCGGGTGATGAATGGAGGGGAAGCCACCGTGACATCCACCGCAGACGAAGGAGACGAACTCAGACCGCCTTTATCTTTGGCTACCGCGGTGAGCGCATAGTGGCCCGGGGGCACGTTGTGCCAAACCACGGTGTACGGTGGCGTGGTGACAGTGCCGAGCAAGTTGGCGCCATTCTCAAAGAATTGGACTTGTGCGATCACACCGTCAGGGTCTGTCGCTGAGGCCACGAGACTGATCTCCGCACCCGCCGCAAACACGGCGCCGTTTGCCGGGCTGGTGAGGCTCACCTGCGGAGGCTGGTTAATCGGCGCCAACGAGACGTTATCAACGAGCGTGTCTCCCGCGCCTCCTGTAGGTTGGAAGACCAACTTATTCGTGCCTGCGCTAAGCCTCAAACGAACCGAGCGCGGCATCCAGTCCCCGGTCGAAACATCGCTGTAGGCAACAGTCGGATTCCCAGTTACGGAAACTGTATAGGAGTGTTCCCAGCCGACTGCCTCACTATCAAACCACGTAAGCAGATATTGGCCGGCTACAGGCACATCGAATGTTTGAGAAAGCGGACCCGAACCCCCGTTGCCGATGTCGTCGTACTGGTTGCCTTCCTCCGGCATTGGTTCAAACCCACTTTGGCCGCCGTCGCCGTTGAAAATCCACACCCCGCCCATCCACCCAGTGGGCACGGCAACCGGATAGGTGTTGGCAGGCTCGACCGGGCTTTCAAAGCTTCCGTTGACAATCAGATTTTGAGATTGGGCAGCGCACGCCAAGAGAGCCGTCGCAATTGAGAGGAGGCGGAATAATTCCGTCGTTGCTTTCATACGCGCTTTTCAGCCCTGGCGAGTCCTTTTGCTAACGCGTGCGCGCATCGGTTGATTCTCGCGATCTGGTTCATTCTGACATCACTCGTGCAGGTTCTTCCTCGACTCCTCGGCCTTCCCGCCTCGGCCTGTTCTTGCGTAGAGCGCGACGATTTGTTCAGCAGTTTCCTTCACACAGCGCCTCATGCCTGCCGGAATCGTGGCTTCGCATCGTTTCAGGCCGTTGTACCCCGCGAGAAGGAGCGGCTCGGCTTCTACATACCGTTTTTCCGCTAACAGGATGCCGCCGAGCCGGGCGCGGCAATCGAAGGCACGCCAATCCTCCTCATTGCGGTTCCCGCGGGCAGCCAGGCATTCCCGCATCAGCGATTCGGCGTCAGTGAGCTTGCCCTGCTCCTGGAGTGCCGTGGCCAGACCGAGGAAGGAATCGATGGTGTCGGGATTTGAATCGCCCAGCACCTTCCGGCGGATGGCTAATGATTCGCGGTAGAGAGGTTCGGCTTGGCCAGGATGCCGTTGAGTGCTCAGGACACTCGCCAGGTCGTTGAGCGATTGCGCAATGTCCGGGCTGCCGGCACTGAGCACCTTGCGGCGGATGGCGAGGGCCTCGCGCTGGCAGGTCTCGGCCTCGCCGAGTTTCCCCTCATCGCGGAGCACGTTGCCCAGCACGTCCGTGGCCACGGCGACCAATTGGTGCTCGGACCCAAGGGCCTTTTTCAGCAGCGCCAGCGCCTGGCGGGCCATTGGCTGGGCCTCCCTCAGCTTTCCCTCGGTGCGAAGAATGTCGGCAAGATTGCAGATCGAGACGGCTGTCTCCGGATGCTCCGGTCCCAGCCGCTCTTGCTGTATCGCCAGCGCCTGGCGCTGGGCCGTCTCGGCCTCGTGGAATCGTCCCTCGCCCTGGTAGATGGCCGCCAAGGCGCTGAGTGTCGAGGCGTATTCGGGATTCTGCACCCCGAGGAGCTTGCGGCGCAGGGCCAAGGCTTGCTTGCAGAAGGACTCCGCTTCCGAGAACTTGCCCTCGCTTTGCAGGACGCAGGCCAGGTTGTGGAGTGAGGTAGCCACGTCGGGATGGTCGTTGCCCATGAGCTGGCGCTGCATGGCCAGCGTCTGGCGATAGACCTGCTCCGCCTGGGAGAATTTGTTTTCATACCAAAGTGCGGTGCCCAGGTTTCCCAGGGTGGTGGCCACGAGAGGATGCACCTTGCCAAGCAGCTTTTCGCGCATGGCAAGGACCCGGCGAAAGATGGCTTCCGCCTCGGCGTTCTTGCCTTCCATGAGAAGGACGTTGCCCAGGCTGTGGAGCGAGACCGCCACGTCGGCATTCTCCTTGCCGAAAAGCTTCTCGCGCAGAGCCAGGGCTTGGCGGTGGGTCTTCTCGGCCTCTGCCAGCTTGCCTTGGGCGAAGAGGGCAGCGCCGATGTTGCTGAGGGAATCGGCCACCGCCGGAGAGTCGTTGCCGGACAATTGGCGGCGCGTCGCCAGGGCTTTCTGGAACAGGACCTCTGCCTCGGCGGGTTTGCCTTGGGCCTCCAGAACGGCGCCCAGATCATTCAACGAAGCCGCCACACGCAGGTCGTTCTCGCCAAAAAGCGCCTTCCGCAGAGTCAGCGATTCTCGGATCAGTGAATCCGCCTTGGCGTAATCGCCCAGCTCTCTGTACACGTTGCCAACTGTGTCCAACAGTTCCGCCTCGACTTCCGGCTGGTCTTTAAGCTCCTTGCCCACTCGTTCGGCGGTTTTGTCGAGGATGTCGTGCAGCAGCTTCGTGTCCCGCCCCAAGGCGACCGAAGGCCCGACTCCCCGGAGCATGTCGGTCAGGAACTCCCCCACCTGCCGGCTCTTCATGGCCTCGGTCCGGCTGGCCCGCTCCGCCGCCACCGCCTTGGTCCGGAGAAGCCTCTGCTGCCGCTCCGCCCGCGTCGCCCGGACGGCCTCCCAGGTGCTGGCGAACACGCCCGCCGCGAGCAATAGCAGCAGGGCCAGCCCTACCCCCAACCCAACCCGATGCCGGCGGATGAACTTCCC
>JBJKSV010000536.1:0-4023 GCA_046703605.1 Limisphaerales bacterium | reverse complement strand
CCGCATTTTATATCGCCGCGGCTCTATCGCGAGAACGCGAGACAGAGGCATCTTTTGCCCCTCAGGGCGTGGAACGGGCCCGCCGATAGACCTTATGGATGGCTGCCTGGTCCACGGGCTTGACGAGCATTTCATCGATGTTGACGTGCGCGGGGCGCGAAGCTATCCAGACCAGCATGTCCGCGATGTCCTCGGCGCGAAGCGGTTGGGTGCCTTCATAGACTTTGGCGGCCCGCTCTTCGTCTCCTTTGAAGCGCACCAGGGAGAATTCCGTCTCGGCCAGGCCGGGGTCCAGGGAAGTGACGCGGATGCCGGTCCCGTTCAGTTCCAAGCGCAGGGCGCGGGTTACCTGAAGCTCGCCCGCCTTGGCGGCGCAATAGGCGGCGCCGCCCTCATAGGCGACATGTCCGGCCAGCGAGCCGATGTTGATGATGGAACTGCCAGGATTGTTCAGCATCAGGGGCAAGGCCGCCCGCGTCATCCTCAGCACGCCCAGCAGATTGGACTGCAACATGGCCTCCCAATCCTCGTCCTTTGCCTCGGCGACGGGGGCCAGCCCGTGGGCGCCTCCCGCGTTGTTGATCAGTACGTCCAGCCGCGAGGTCCTCGCCCGAACCCAATCCACAAAGCCGTTTACGCTCGGCGTCTCTCCAACATCCAAGTGGTGGAAATGAACCTCGGAAGCCCCTGAGGCTCTTGCCGCAGAGCTTACCGCTTCCAACCGTTCGAGCCTTCGCGCCCCGAGGAGCAGTTTGGCGCCCTCCGTCGCAAACGCTTGCGCCGCCGCGGCGCCAAATCCGCTCGACGCACCTGTGATGAGAATCCATCGGTCCTTAAGTCGTGATGCCATAAGTGGAGGAATAGCGGAGAATGGCTCCGATGGGGAGCTAAATTCTCCGCGTCGGGTCAGTCCTGCCACGGCCAGTGACAAAGGCGTCGCAAGCCGTTGGAGATCAGCAGCACGGTAGCGCAGGTTTCCTAACCCGCTGTGTCGCCGATTTCCCAATCGGCAGGCCCTCGAAGCATTTCCAGGCGCGCAAGTTAGGAAACTTGCGATACGGCAGGTTAGAAACCTGCACCACGACTTTGTCGCTGGTGGTGCCGGGTGCTTCTAATCGTCCAAAATTCTCGATGGCGTTTCGCGCAAACTGCGTTATACTGGATTCCAACAACCGGCTTGACCAGATTGAGATGCGCTATAGGCACAGGTCTCTGGAGCGCCAATGTACAGCCGGATAAGCGTGCCGAGCCATCTCGGCGCAACAAGATTAGCCATGCCAGGAACTCAAACCGAAGTCTTAATCGTCGGCGCCGGTCCAGTGGGCCTTATGACGGCTCTGCTGTTGGCCGAAGCCGGCATCCAAGTGCAGATCATCGACTCTGAAACCCGCACCGCCGCCCGCAGCTATGCCTGCGCTCTCCATCCCGGCACGTTGCGCCTGCTAGACCGGTTGGGGCTGACGGCGAGACTCCTCGACCAGGGGCGCACCGTCCAAACGGTTGCGTTTTACGAGGGTGAGACCCGCCGCAGTGAGTTGAAGTTGAGCGCGATAGGTGGCAAATTCCCGCTGATGCTCGTTCTGCCCCAAGCTGTCTTGGAGCGCGCACTGGAAGAGCGATTGCGGGACGGAGCGCGCGTTGCGGTCGAGTGGAGGCATCGGTTCGACGATGTCCGCGAAGAGGGCGACACACTCTCCGTCAACGTCGAGAAGCTGGGAGGCACCTCCCAGGGCTATATCGTTCCACACTGGGAGACGGTTGTGCAGAAGCAGATCTCGATAAACACGCGCTTCCTGATTGGCGCCGACGGCCATAATTCTCTGGTGCGCCGGCGGTTGGGGATCGATTACAAGCAACTCGCCGGGCCACAGTTCTTCGCGGCTTACGAGTTTGAGGGGGAATCCTCCAGCTCGGACGAGGTGCGAATCGCCCTGACCGAAGGCACTACGAACATCCTCTGGCCCTTGCCCGGAAACCGGCGCCGCTGGACCTTCCAATTTCTCAAGTCGGATTTGCCTGAGGATTTTCCGGGCAAGGAAAGGCGGGCGGTGCATTTGGAAGAACAGGCAGTGGACGAAAGCATTCGCCAGTACGTGCAAGAGGTGGCAGCCCGTCGCGCACCGTGGTTCCATGGAACCATAAAGGAAATCAACTGGTGTACGCATGTCGCCTTCGAGCACCGATTAGCGCAACGCTTTGGGCGAAACCGATGTTGGCTCGCGGGCGATGCCGCCCACCAAACCGGGCCAGCCGCCGCGCAGAGCATGAACGCGGGAATGGAGGAGGCCTCGGCCTTGGCAAGCCACTTGGAAAGCGTCCTCCGGCAAGGGGCGGCTCTTCAATCGCTCGAGTCCTACGATGAAGAGCGCCAGACTGAATGGCGCCGATTGCTCGGCCTCAACGGCGGGTTCAGACTTGGCGACTCGGCCACGCCCTGGGTTCGCCAGCACTCGCCGGACCTCGTGTCGTGTATTCCCGGATCGGGCGAGGATTTGGCTCGCTTGGCCGCTCAATTGGGACTGGAGTTTCACGACACTGCGGCGGCGGATGCTCGGTGATGGCGGCTCTGGGATTTGGAGCCTATCCAACGTAGAGATGCGGGGCTGCTGGCGGGATGAACGCGGTGTGGATGAAGGCCGAAAATGATCTTTTCTCTGCGTGCAAGGTCGAAGAGACTGTAGAGCACTAGAGATTTTGGTTTATGGATAAGACGATGAGATATCTGCTTGGGAGTTTTTTCACCTTTGCGGTTGCCGGGGCTGTGGGATCCCCACTTCCTCCTCCACCGCCAAGGCCCGCTTTGCCCACAGTACTGCCCACAGTAACAAGCGCGGGGCCTGGAACAGGGCCCGTCTCCGGCCCGATCATCGAGGTCTCTTCGCCCGTGTTCGATTTCGGTCGGGCGAATTCCGGGGATATCGTCAAGCACACGTTCAAGTTTAAGAACACGGGCAACCAGGTGCTGGTCGTGAGCAATGTCCAGCCTTCGTGCGGCTGCACCGCGGCGGGCCAATGGACGCGCGAGGTCAAGCCAGGGGAGACCGGCACAATTCCTATACAATTCAACAGTCGAGGCTATCGCGGCGTGGTTGCCAAAATGATCACCGTCATCAGCAACGCCAAGAACGAGCCTAGAAAGTATCTCCAGCTCAAGGGCACCATCTGGATTCCCATCGAGGTCTTCCCAATTTACCCTGTTCTCACTGTCACGCCCGAACTGCCGCCCAGTTCAAAAATCGTCGGCATCACCAACAATACGGACGGCCCTGTGGCGGTTTTTGCTCCGGCGGTGAACAACCCCGGCCTCCAGGTTGAGCTGAGGACCAACCAGGTTGGCAAGGCCTACGAATTGATCGTTTCCCCTGCCAAGCCGCTGCCCAAGAGCAGTCTGCGCGGTCAGATTACATTGCGCACCTCCTTGCCCAAATTGCCCGAACTGACGATCACCGCCTTTTTGAATTACCAGCCGCTCATACAGGTTTGGCCTTCGGGCGTCTATCTGCCTCCGGGTCCGCTCCCAGGAACGTATGTCTCCACTTTGACCTTCTTCAACCACAGCACGAATGCCCTCGCCTTATCGGACCCAGTGCTGAGCGGGCCCACTGGCAAAGTTGACAACGTCAAAGTGGTTCTCAACCAAATCCAGCCCGGTCGCTTTTTCAACGTAAAGCTTACCTTTCCCGAAGGCTTCGAAGTGGCTCAGAATGAGAGCTTCACTTTCCACATCAAGTCCAATAAGGCGGCGGAGGCTGAAATTACGCTGCCGGTCCATCAATTCAACCGACCGGCGCCGCGAACTGTTCCAAGACCCGTTCCGTACCGGCCGGCGCCCACAAAGGCCCCACAAACCCCTGTGCCGCCTTCGCTGTTCCCTTCAGCCTCTTCGGCCAAATGACTTGTGAGCGCGCATCTTGGAACCTAAACGCCAATTGGGTGGGATCCTGCTGGAAGGCCTCTTGATCGCCTTGGCGGGAGCGGGCTTGGCGTTCGCCGCCAACGCCCTCTCCCCGCGCGGCTTGAGGC
>JBJKSV010000535.1:0-4292 GCA_046703605.1 Limisphaerales bacterium | reverse complement strand
CCCGCGATCCGTCTTCCATCCCGGCTTGCCCGCCGCAAAATGCTCGTTCGCATACGCAATCCGCCGGTAGTGCTCTTCACGCGCCGCATTCTCTGGCGAATCGGGATCGGGATTGCGCCGGCGCCAGAACTGCTCTATGAAGGCGTCCCGCTCTTCGTCGTTGCTCAGACTCAGAAATGCCTTCCGCTCCTGGTCGGTAATAATGTATGGCACGTCCTGGTCAAGCCAGTTCCTGTAGTACTTGCTCAATTCCTGCCGCAGTTCTTTCTGCTGCTTGAATCTCTCTTTGTCCGGAAGGGCACGATTCAGCGGATTCTGGTCCTGATCCTGGTTCTGGCCGGCCGCCGGCACATCCTTCTCCTGATGTCCCTTGTGCTTTGCCATTGCCGGCGTGGACGCCAGTAGACCGCAACCCAAAACCGCGGCGCATAATTTATACCCGGTAAGCCTTCTCGCCATCACTGCTCCTGCAATCCCTCAATTCTACGGTTCCCGAAAGGGCTGGGCAAGGCTCCGTTCGCATCGGCCTGCATTTTTGACGCCGCGTTATCCGCAAAGTCACCGGGAAAGCGATAGAATCTCCATAGCGATTCCAATGAGTCCGGGGGGACCGCTGAACCGTCTTAAACGGTAGGGACCCGCCACGGCAGAAAGATCTGGCTTCATTTCTTTTCTCCCCCAGCGCCTCACAACCGCAAAGGGAACGCCGTCGGCATTCCTGGAACTGCCGCTGTCACGGCTGCGTATAGCGGGTTGGGGATAATTCGGAGTAAATACCGCTCATGAAAAAGATCATTCTGATTGTTGCCGGTGTAGTTGTGGCCGCCGGTCTGGTAACCGCGATGGTTATCAAGCAGCAGTCCGGCTATACCAAGGAATTTACCAGCAAGCTTGTTCGTCAGGACCTCTCCACGGTGGTCAGCGGCACCGGGCAGATCAAGCCCAAGACCTACGTCAATGTGGGCGCCACTGCCATGGGCCGCATTACTCACCTTTATGTGAAAGAGGGAGACAAGGTCCACAAGGGCCAGACCATCGCTACCATCGAGAACATCCAGCAGCAGGCGCAGGTAAACGCGCAGGACGCCACCATCTCTGCCGCGCAAACCAACATTTCGTCCTATATTGCCGCGGAAAAAACTGCCGAAGCGAACCTCGAGCACGCCAAGGGCGATCTCGAGCAGAAACGCCTCGATTGGCAGCGCGCCCAGGCCCTCTACAAAGACGGCATCATGGCCAAGCAGGACTACGACGCCAAGAAGGCCGCTTTTGACCTCGACGTGGCCTCGGTTGCCCAGGCCGTGGCCGGCGTAAACCAGGCGAAAGCCCAGACCGCCTCTGCCCGCGCCCAGCTCCGCACTCAGCAGGCCAACCTGCGTTCCGACCAGGACCTCCTCAATCGCACCATCGCCGTCGCCCCCTTTGACGGCATCGTTACAAACGAACCTGTCCGCGAGGGCGAAACCGTCGTCGAAGGCATCCAGAACACGAACGGCTCCACCTTGATGACCCTCGCCGACATGAGCGTAGTTACCGCCGAAGTCAAAGTCGACGAGACCGACATCGTCAACGTGGCGCTCGGCCAGCCCGCCGACGTCACCGTCGACGCCCTGCCAAACAAGGTCTTCAAAGGCCATGTGACCCTGGTCGGCGATCAGGCGCTGCTTCGCTCCACCGGCGTCGCCACCTCCCAGTCAACCACAGGTGCGGAAGAAGCCAAGGACTTTAAGGTAGTGGTCACTCTCGATCACCCCACGGACGAACTTCGCCCCGGTCTCTCCTGCACGGCCAAGATCACCACGGCGCACAAGAAGGACGTTCTGTCCCTGCCCATTCAGGCGCTCACCATGTTCGATCCGAACCAGGCCGCGAAAAGCAAGAACGGCGTCGAAGCCGCATCCGTCGAGAGCGCCAACTCCAAACCGGTGCAGGGAGTCTTCGTCGTCGACAAGGACCGCCACGGCCGTCTCCGTTCCAGGTTTGTTCCTGTCGCCACCGGCATCACCGGGGCTACCAACATCGAGGTGCTTTCCGGCCTCTCCCCAGGGGAAGAAGTGGTCACGGGCCCATACAAGACCTTGCGCGACCTCAAAAACGGTGCCTTGCTCAAGCGCGACACATCGGTGCCCGTCAGCCTCACCGGCAGCTCCTAGCCGGCGCGCTAAAAAACAGGCGGCGGGTGCACCCTGGACCTTTCCGCATAATCAAACGGATGTGAATCCCACCCGGCTTCGACCTGCAACGGCGGACCCGACCCGGGTGGATGCGATGCGAAGATAAGATCAGTCAGGAACTGGACCCGGATGGCTTTGAACGACATCGGAATTGAAGAAGCCGTCGAAAAGTAATATTCCCCCGACGGCGACGTGATCCGCATCGAGGATCTCTGGCGTACCTACGACATGGGCGTTGAGCAGCAGGTTCACGCCCTGCGCGGCGTCTCCCTCTCCATCCGCCACAACGAATACGTCGCCATCATGGGCCCCTCGGGTTCCGGCAAGTCGACCCTCATGAACCTCATCGGGTGTCTGGATACCCCGACTCAGGGCCGCTACTGGCTCAACAACCAACTCGTCAGCGAGCTCGACGACGACCAGCTCGCCCGCATCCGCAACAAGGAAATCGGTTTCGTCTTCCAGACCTTCAACCTGCTCGCCCGCGCCACCGCGCTCCACAATGTCGAGCTGCCGCTCATCTACAACGGCACCCCCGCCGACACCCGCATCGAGCGCGCCCGGCAGGCTCTCGCCGCCGTTGGCCTCGAAGCCCGGATGCTTCACAAGCCTAATGAGCTCTCCGGCGGCCAACGCCAGCGCGTCGCCATCGCCCGCGCCCTGGTCAACCACCCCTCCATCATCCTTGCCGACGAGCCTACCGGAAACCTCGATTCAAAAACCGGCAAGGAGATCATGGCGCTCTTCGAGCACCTCCACGCCAGCGGCAACACCATCGTCCTCGTGACCCATGAGCTGGATATTGCCGAGCATGCCCACCGCGTCGTCCACATCCGCGACGGCCAGATCTTCTCCGACGAGCCCGCCCGCCGCGCAACCAGTTAGGCCGGCGACATTCAGACGCGAACCACCGCAGGCCTGCGCCACAACAGGCCCCCTTCAAAACGCTGCGCAACTTGACGGCAAGCAGCGATTATCCGATGGTTATCTGTTGCCAGCTGACAGTTTGCTCCTGATCTGCGGAGCCCGGGCCGGGCAGTTTGTCTGGATCCCGCGCGCGGGCAGGTCAGAGCTCAAGGGCGGTGCGGAAGAACAGGGATGAACTTCATATGAGCCACCCTTTTCGACGACTCTTACCCGCGATCATCTTTCTCGCCGTTATTGTTGTCGTCGGGATCCTGGGATACACCTTCATTGAGAAATGGAGTGTCCTCGATTCCATCTACATGATCGTCATAACTCTCTTCACCGTGGGATTCGAAGAAGTCCATCCTCTTTCCCCTGCCGGGAAGATATTCACTATATTCATCGTGGTGGGTGGTGTCGGAAGCGCGATCTATGCTGCTGGACAGGTTGTCGAGATCATCGTGGAAGGGGAGATGTCCGGTTATCGCAAGAGGAGGAACATGGATAAGAGCATCCGGGAGTTGAAAGATCATTACCTCATCTGCGGTTTCGGCAGAGTTGGTCACCAGGTAGCGCAAGTATTCCAGACCTGGAATGTCCCCTTCGTTGTGATAGACCCTAAAAAGGAATCCTTTGAGGAACTCGAGGCCAAGGGCGTTCCCGTTCTGATTGGCGATGCCACCGACGACACAGTATTGATGGCCGCGGGTATTGATCGCGCCAAAGGCCTCATTGCCTGCTCAGATTCCGACGTGGCCAACGTCTATGTCACGCTCTCGGCACGCCAGCTGAATTCGAATCTCAACATCGTGGCCCGAGCAAGTCTCAAAGAAACCGAGAAAAAGCTGACCATGGCCGGCGCCGACAAGGTAATTTCGCCGTATTTCATTTCCGGCGTTCGAATGGCTTCCATGGCAACGCGGCCAGTGGCTATCGATTTCCTCGACCTGGTCACCCACGGCGGGCTCGCCGATTTCAGCCTGTTTCAAATCACCATCCCTCCCGGTTCGCCGCTGAGTCAAAAGAGTATTGCGGAAGCGGACATCCGGAACAGCTCGGGTGCTCTGGTGCTGGCCATTCGAAAATCCGATGGCTCTTTTGACTTGCACCCGAGCGAGACCTCAACGATCGAAGGAGACGACGTGCTGGTGGTGCTTGGAACTCAGGAGCAGTTTGACTCGCTGCAAAAGTTGGTTCAATTACGGGCCGAAA
>JBJKSV010000534.1:0-7791 GCA_046703605.1 Limisphaerales bacterium | reverse complement strand
AAATGGGGCACGGAATGGCCCGGCAAGCATGATTTGAGGTCGCTGCGGTTGCTGGGCACAGTGGGAGAGCCGATCAATCCCGAGGCCTGGATGTGGTATCACGAGGTGATTGGCGGCAAGCGCTGTCCCGTTGTCGATACGTGGTGGCAGACCGAGACCGGCGGCATTATGATCACGCCGCTGCCGGGCGCCACGCCCACCAAGCCCGGTTCGGCGACCCTGCCTTTCTTCGGCATCGTGCCTGAGGTGGTCGATGACACCGGCAGCCCGGTGCCCCGCAATTCCGGAGGCAAACTGGTGATTCGCAGGCCATGGCCCGGGATGTTGCGCGGACTTTGGGGGGACCCGATGCGCTACCAGGACGTGTATTGGAGCGAGGTGGCCGGAAGCTATTTTACCGGCGACGGCTGCCGGCAGGACAAGGATGGGTACTTCTGGATCGTTGGGCGGATCGACGACGTGCTCAACGTGGCCGGGCACCGGATTGGCACGGCAGAAGTCGAGAGCGCCCTGGTCAGCCATCAAAAGGTTGCCGAAGCTGCGGTGGTCGGCAGACCCGATGACCTCAAGGGCCAGGCCTTGGTGGCCTTTGTGATCCTCAAAGGCAGCATCCAGGCTGACGGCAGCTTGCGCGAGGAGTTGCGCCAGCATGTTGCCAAGGAGATCGGCCCGGTGGCCAAGCCGGACGATATTCGATTCGCCGAGGCCTTGCCCAAGACCCGCTCTGGAAAAATCATGCGCCGCCTTCTCAAGCAAATCGCCGCCGGCGCCGAAGTTCAGGGTGACACGACGACACTCGAAGACCTGGGAGTTCTGGCGCGATTGAGCCACGCCGAGGCCTGAGAGCGTGTTTTAATAACGTGGCGCAGGCGTCCCCGCCTGCGGGCTTTGTCGGCGTGCCGCGGCGCTTTCTCTTGGTGGATATGTTGTCGATGTTCGGGCAGGCGGGGACGGAGCGGATTTTCAGCCGGGACATGGTGGAGGAGATCGAGGGTATCGCCTCGACGAACGGGGTTGGCACAGCCCCTCAGCCCAACGCCCCTCGCAATGGGACAAGGAAAGGATCCCCCAGCGCAATAAAAAAGGCGGCTCCACTCAGAGCCGCCTTGAACCTAACTAACCACCATTACAAGGAACCGAGACACAATGTACACTGTGCCATCGCAGGGCCAATGGGGTGAAACCCGCAGATGCGGCGGGCGTGTTGACCCCGGAGTCCGGCGAGCCTAGCGTGAATCTCGAACGCTGGAACTGTATGGAGTGGTTTGCACTCTCAGCAAAAACTGCTCGCGTCCGTGGAGCGGGGTGGGCAGAATGCGGATGTCAGTTCAATGGGGCAGCGATTCTCATGAAAGCGAAGATCATCATAACGCCAAAGAAAGCGGTGCTTGACCCACAGGGCAAGGCGGTGCAACGGGCACTCGAACAAATGGGTTACACCGGTGTGGAGGCGGTGCACGTGGGCAAGTATCTGGAAATCGAACTGGATGGCTCGGATCGGGACGCGGCGGAGCGGCAGGTGGCCGAGGCCTGCCATAAGCTCTTGAGCAACCCGGTCATCGAGGATTATCGGTTTGAGCTGGAGCAAAGCTAGATTATGCTTATGGGCCTTTTTCAGTTATGAAATTTGCCGTGCTCCAATTCCCAGGCTCCAACCGCGAACAGGACGCCATACACGCCCTGCGCAATGTGTTCGGCCAGGAGGCTGGTCTGGTTTGGCACAAGGAGGCGGCGCTTGGCGATGCCGATGCGGTGGTGATTCCCGGAGGATTCAGCTATGGCGATTACCTCCGAACCGGGGCGGTCGCGCGGTTCAGCCCCGTGATGGAGGCGGTGCGGCGGTTTGCGGCCGAAGGGGGCCTGGTGCTGGGCATCTGCAACGGGTTCCAGATTTTGTGTGAGGCGGGGCTGTTACCGGGCGCCCTTGTGCGGAATCGGTCGCTCCAGTTCCGTTGTGAGCATGTCTTTCTGAAGGCGGCCACGGCCAACTCCCCGTTCACGAATCGCATCTCCCCCGACAAGCTTCTCCGGGTGCCTGTCGCCCACGGGGAAGGCTGCTATTTTGCTGATGAGGAGACGCTGGCCCGACTCAAGGCCAACGACCAGGTCCTTTGGCGCTATGTGAACGCCCAGGGTGAACCGACCGAACCAGCGAACCCGAACGGATCTGTGGAGAATATCGCCGGGGTGTGCAACGAGGCCCGCAATGTAGCCGGCTTAATGCCCCACCCTGAGGATGCCTGCGAACCGCTGCTGGGCAGCGCCGATGGACGGCTCATTTTTGAGAGCGTGATTCACCCGCTAGAGAGCAGGAAAGCCGCTGTGGCCGCATAACTGATGTGACCTGTGCGATACACCATCATTTTTGAACGTGGCGAGTCAATCCCGTCGCCGGGTGAAATGGTCGAGATTGAGATAGCTGCTTAGCCTCGCCTCAGGGGACAGTTCATATTGGTGCAACGAGCTTTTAGTCCGGATTTTTCATGCTACGAATAAAACGGCCAGAGTCTGTAGGTAGGGCGCGCAGTCCCCTGCGCGCCGCCATGCACACGACCATCGGCATTCGGCGGTATTGCGGCGCGCCGAGGACTGCGCGCCCTACCCGCGTATGAAATATTCAGGCTAGGGACACGCGCGTCCCGCTTTCCCCAAAGAATCTCTGATGACAAACTCCAGAGCAAGAACAAGAGCAAGAGCCTTTCCCAGGTATCTCTGATGATAAACCCTCCCATCACACCCGAACTGGTCCGCAAGCACAACCTCACGCCGGAGGAATACGAAAAGCTCAAGGCGATTTTGGGGCGCGAGCCGACCTACACCGAACTGGGCATTTTCTCGGTGATGTGGAGCGAGCATTGTTCCTACAAGAACAGCCGTCCCCTGCTCCGGACATTTCCGACGAAATCGCCGCGGGTGCTGGTAGGGGCCGGGGAAGAGAACGCCGGCATTATCGACATAGGAGACGGGTTGGCGGTGGCCTTTAAGATAGAATCTCATAACCATCCCAGCGCGGTCGAACCATTCCAAGGGGCGGCCACCGGAGTGGGTGGCATTATACGCGACATTTTTACGATGGGCGCGCGGCCCGTCTGTTCCCTGAATTCGCTCAGATTCGGGCCGATCTCGGAGGAAACCGCAGGCATCGCCGGAGGACGGAGGTCAGAGGACGGAGGTCAGAGGATGGAGGCCGGAGGCCAGTCGGCGGGTCACGCGACTGCGGGCCAGCGGGATGGGGCGGCGCAGTTGGAAAATAATCGGCGCCTGTTCAGCGGCGTGGTGGCGGGCATTGCGCATTACGGGAACTGTTTCGGCATCCCAACGGTCGGAGGTGAGGTCTATTTCGATAAGTGTTATGAGGGCAACCCGCTGGTGAACGCCTTTTGCCTGGGGGTCCTGCGCCATGACCAGATTGTTCGTGGCGCCGCTCGGGGAATAGGCAACCCGGTGTTTTATGTTGGCCCGGCTACGGGGCGAGACGGATTGGCCGGGGCGGCCTTTGCCTCGCAGGACCTGACCGAAGAATCGGCCGAGCAACAGCGCGGGGCGGTGCAGGTGGGAGACCCTTTCATGGAGAAACTCGTCTGCGAGGCCTGCCTTGAATTACTAGCGACGGGGGCGGTGGCGGGCATCCAGGACATGGGCGCCGCGGGTTTGACCTGTTCGACTTGCGAGACGGCCGCGCGGGCGGAGACCGGAATAGAGATTGACCTGGCAAAGGTTCCGCAACGGGCGCCGAACATGACGCCTTACGAGATCATGCTCAGCGAATCGCAGGAGCGGATGCTCATCATCGTCCATAAGGGGCGTGAAGACGAGGTCAAACGCATCTTTGACAAATGGGATTTGCCCTGGGCGGAAATTGGGCATGTCACTGACACTGGACGCATGGTAGTGCGAAACGGGAGGGAGACGGTGGCGGATATCCCGGCGAAAAAGCTGGCGGACGAGGCGCCTGTGTACATCCGCGAGGCGCGCGAACCGGAGCGGTTTGGGGGGCTGGGCGCTTTCACGTTGTCGAACATTACCGATACTCAGGAGCCGTCGGACGCGCTGAAACTCCTCCTGGAGTCGCCCTCGATTGCCTCCAAAAACTGGGTCTATCGCCAATACGATTACCTCGTGCGCGACGGCACGGTCGTTTCTCCCGGCTCAGACGCCGCCGTGCTCCGGATTCGGTCTGATTCTTTAGAAACCGGGGCGGATAGGAGTCCCGGCACCGGAACCAAAGGGAGCTTGGTTGAAAAATATATTGCCCTGACGGTGGACGGGAACTCCCGCTACGTCTATCTCGACCCATACGAAGGAGGCAAGATCGCCGTGGCTGAGGCGGCCCGAAACCTGGCCTGCTCGGGTGCGGTTCCCTTGGGCACTACGGACAATCTGAATTTTGGCAATCCACACAATCCGGAAATCTTCTGGGAATTGCGCGAGGCGGTTCGGGGGGTGGCGGAGGCCTGCCGCGCCTTCAATGCGCCCGTAACCGGCGGAAATGTCAGTCTTTACAACCAGAGTCCCACCGGCCCGATTAACCCATCGCCTACTGTGGCGATGGTCGGCCTCATAGAGAGGCCGGAGCACATTACGACCCAATGGTTCAAAGATGAAGGCGACGCCATCCTGCTGTTGGGGGATATTGTTGATTGGGCCGACCGGTTGCAGGGCCTGGGTGGGTCGGCTTATCTACAACGGCTTCACGGGTTAAAGGCCGGCAGGCCGCCTCGATGCAACCTTGAGAAAGAGAAGGACGTTCATCTCGCCCTGCGCGCTCTCATCTTTTCGGGCGTCGTCAAGAGCGCCCACGATTGCAGCGAGGGCGGACTGGCTGTGGCGTTGGCGGAAGGCTGCGTCTCAGAGCAGGTTGCGCGTGAGACGCCGCGCCTGATGGGAGCGCAGATCGACCTGGACGCCGCATTCAAATCGCTGGAACGCCAAGCCACCGGCTCGGAAACTGCCGCCGAATCCCGGCGCCGCCTCAGGCTGGATGGGCTGCTTTTTGGCGAGGCCCAGGGACGCGTCATTATTTCGGTGGCGCCGCTCAATGCGGTAAAGGTGCTGGCCCAAGCTAAGCTCTTGGGTGTCAGTGCGATGCGGCTTGGAACGGTGGGCGGTGAAATCTTAGAGATTCGGGCTTTAGGGAGCGTTTTGGGGTGCAGGGTGGATAAATTGCACGACCTTTGGTGGAATTCGATCGCTCGGGCGATGCGGTAAATGGACCGCAAATAGATTGCCTCGCCCGCTTGGCCAGATTAGATTTGGCAGGCTGAGTTCAGAGACTCCAGCAAGAGTGTCTCGTGTCGTGGGCCGCTGCCTAAATTGATGCACTACCCCAAACATTATTGTGGTGTTTTTGGCGTTTTCGGTCATCCGAACGCCGCGCTGCTGACTTATTACGGACTCTACGCCTTGCAGCACCGGGGGCAGGAGAGCGCGGGGATTGTCGCCTGCAGGGAGGGTGAGTTCCGCACGCACAAGGGCATGGGGCTGGTCTCGCAGGTTTTCGACGGAGAAATCCTGAATCGGTTGCCGGGCGACATGGCCGTGGGCCATACGCGCTACTCGACCACTGGTTCGTCGCACGCCATCAATGCCCAGCCCTTGACGGTCAACTGTGCGCGGGGCCCAATCGCCATCGCCCATAACGGCAACCTGACCAACGCCAGCCGGTTGCGCGATGAATTGGAGTCCAAAGGCTCCATCTTCCAGACCACCGTCGATAGCGAGATCATTCTTCATCTGATGGCCCAGCCAAGCCAGAACGGCACCGGCAGCAATCTCATTCAAAGCATTCGCCGCATCGAAGGGGCCTATTCGCTGGTCATCATGACCGAGAAGGAGCTCATCGGGGTTCGTGACCCACATGGATTTCGCCCGCTTTGCCTGGGCAAGCTCGACGGCGCCTGGGTGCTGGCCAGTGAGACGTGCGCCCTGGACCTCATTCATGCCAAATTCGTGCGGGATGTGAGGCCGGGCGAGATTGTAGCGATCAGTGAGCAAGGGGTGAACAGCACCCAGGCATTTCCTGAGCAAGAACGCCGCGCCTTCTGCATCTTTGAATACATCTATTTCGCACGGCCCGATAGCACCATCGCCGACCGGAGCGTTTATAAAGTCCGAGTCGAACTGGGCAAGGAACTGGCCCGTGAATGTCCCATCGATGCCGACATCGTGGTGCCTGTTCCCGACAGCGGCAATTGCGCGGCGCAGGGCTATTCGCTGGAGTCGGGGATCCCTCTCGAGATGGCCTTCGTCCGCAATCACTATGTGGGCCGCAGCTTTCTCCAGCCCTCTCAACTCATTCGCGACTTCAACGTTCGGGTGAAACTCAACCTCATTGAGGAACTGGTGAAGGACAAGCGGGTGATTGTCGTGGATGACTCCATTGTGCGCGGCACGACTTGCAAGGCCCGGGTGAACAACCTCAAGGAAGCCGGGGCCAAAGAAGTCCATGTGCTGGTGAGTTGTCCACCGCACATGAACCCGTGCGTCTATGGCATCGACTTCCCTGACCGCAGCAAATTGATGGCCGCCAATTGCTCGCTTGAACAGATCCGCCAATACATCAACGCCGACTCGGTGCATTACCTCTCCCAGGAGGGAATGGTCCGGGCCACTGGCCTGCCCAAAAACGCCTTCTGCATGGCCTGTTATGACGGCGATTATCCTGTTCCCTACGACCTCGGTGTGGACAAGCTCTGCATCGAACGGCGCAACGGGCGCCACCCCAGCTTCAGCGAGGCGCTGGCGAAGGAAAACGCCCAAATCAAGCTGCTCTAGCAGCAGGGCCCGAGGGAAGGGCTTGACAGGGTTAAGCTTTGTGATACAAAGTTAGGCCATGGAACCAAATTGGGCTGCTGAGCATCTCCAGGTCATTCGCACCTTGATGGAGCGCTCCGCCCTCTATCGCCGGGCGTTGGCGCCGATTATGATCTTTGCGGGTCTGCTCGGGATGGCCGCCGCCGCTGCGGGTTGGGCCTTTTCCATTTCCCAGCCGCGCTGGTTTGTAGGGTACTGGTTTTGCATTGGGGCGGTTGCCCTGGCGGGGGCGTTTCTGATGGTGCGGCGGCAGGCCTGGCAGCAGTCGGAGCCGTTCTGGTCGCCGCCGACGCGCCGGGTAGCCCTGGCAATGCTGCCGTCATTGGCGGCTGGGTTCATTCTGGGCCTGCTGGTGATAGCGGCAGACTCGTTGGGGCACGGACCAGAGGGCGGGGGGCCGGTGCCGCCCAATGCGATTGTGCTGTTCTGCCTGCCGCTGATCTGGGTCATCCTTTACGGATGCGCGATTCACGCGGCGGGCTTTTTCATGGCGCGCGGGATGCGCCTGTTCGGCTGGGCACTGGTGATAATGGCCTGCGCGGCGTTCCTCTTAGGCGGGCTGAATGTCGGTTCCTCGCTCATCCCCGTCAGCTACGGGCTGATGGGGTTTTTCTTCGGTTTGCTTCACCTGGCCTATGGCGTTTATCTCTATTTCACCGAGCAGCGCAGGAATGAAAAGTGAACCCGCAACCCTACCTTCAGCTCGATCGGGTGATTCACGAGAAGGGGCGTCTGGCCATCATGTCAATGCTGGCGGCCTCACCGGAGTTGTCGTTTACCGAGTTGCGGGAGGCCTTGGCGATGACCGACGGCAACCTCACCACCCATATCCGCACCTTGCAGGAGGCCGGTTACGTGTCGATAACCAAATCCTTCCAGAACCGGCGGCCCTTGACTACGTGTGCCCTGACGGCGGCGGGCAAGAAGGCCTTCACCAGCTACATCAACCTGCTCGAACAAATTGTTGAGCAGAGCAAA
>JBJKSV010000533.1:0-3601 GCA_046703605.1 Limisphaerales bacterium | reverse complement strand
ACCCAGGACTTCAAAGCACACCTTGTGGCGGTCGCTGGATCCCATCCGTGTTCCCTTGCCGCCTGCCAGAATAATCGTCGCAAATGGTCTGTTCACGGGGTTGCTTCTGGTTTAGGAGGTCTTGGGCGTCTCGTAATCCCTTGCGGGCGATTCCGCCTCAGGGGGCTGGATCTTCTTTCCCGCGCGGATCGAGACGACGGTGATTGCCAGCGCCAAAGCGAACACCCCGGCAAGGTAGCTCATTCCGATGGCTTGGGCGGCCTTGGCCAGGGCCTTGGCGACGATTTCGGTCTGTTGATACACCGGAATCATCCATTTGAAGAGGTATGCCTGGAGGGTGACGAGGACGCCAACGATGGCCGTCAGAAGGATCGAGTGTTTGAGCGAGAAGCGGAGGATATCTCCGTCGTGGCCAATCATACCCGTGGCCGATGTCGCCACCGCAATAGACTGGGGTGAAATCATTTTGCCGCAGACGCCCCCGGAGGAGTTCGCGGCTACGAGGACCACGGGATCGACCCCGATCTTCCGCGCGGTAACCACGTGCATCTTGGCGAAAAAGGCGTTCGAGGAGGTGTCCGAACCTGTCGTGAAGACCCCAAGCCATCCCAGGAACGGTGCGAAAAACGGGAACAAGGGCCCTGTGGCGGCAAACGCCGAGCCCAGGCTGACAACCATTCCCGAGAAATTGAAAACAAACGCGAAGACGAGAATCAACGCGATCGAAAGAATGGCCCATTTCAACTTGTCGAAGGTTTCAACGGCAGCCTGCATTGCCCCTTGCACGCCGGCGCCGGTGACGGGGACGGAGAAGACTCCGGCACAGAGAATGGCGGTGCCGGCGGCACTGAGGAGGTTCAGGTTGAAGACTGCCGCCAGAGGCGCCGTGTCCTTCACGACCATGCCGTCCAGCCCGGGGATCGGAAACCTGACCGGGAACAGCTTGTTGAGGGCCGCCGAAACGGAGGGAATGCCCCAGGCGGCGACGAAGATTGAAAGGATCGCAAAAGGCGCCCACGCCCGGAAGACCTGGCCGGCGCTGTACTTGAGTTTCGCCCGGCCACGGCTCCTCTCTTCACTTGGGAAATGCCAACTCTGCTCCGGCCGCCAGACTTTCAGGAAGAGGACCGTACAGAGGATCGAGGCGATGGAGGCCAGGATGTCCGGCAGCAGCGGGCCCATAAAATTTGAGACCAGGAATTGAACCAAAGCGAAGGAGCCGCCGCAGACCAGGCAAACCGGCCAGACATCGAGCCCCTGTTTCCAACCGGACATCAGGATCGTGATGTAGAACGGAATCAGAATGCTCAGAAATGGCAGAGTTCGTCCTACCATTTGGCTTATGGCCAAGTCCGGAAGGCCGGAGACCTTGCCCGCCACGACAATGGGGATGCCGATGCTTCCGAAGGCAACCGGAGCGGTATTGGCGATTAGGCAGACACCGGCCGCGTAGAGCGGATCGAACCCGACGCCGGCCAGCATGGCGGCGGTGATGGCGACTGGGGTGCCGAAACCGCCGGCTCCCTCCAGGAAGGCACCGAAGGAGAAGGCGATGAGCAGCGCCTGCATCCGCCGATCATCTGTAATGGAGGCCAGAGAATTTTTGATGACCTCGAACTGTCCGGTCTTCACCGAGAGGTTGTAGATGAAAAGGGCGGTGATAATAATCCAGCAGACGGGGAAGAGGCCGAACATCGCTCCGTAGAGGGCCGAGAGCAGGGCCAGTCTGGCCGGCATCCCATAGACGATCACCGCCAGCAGCAGGGCCAAAAGCGTTGCCCCCAGTGCCGCCCAGTGTCCCTTCATCCTCTTCCAGGCCAGCGCCCAGAAAAGAAAGAGGATAGGCAGGGCCGCGACCAAGGCCGACAGCCCGACGCTCCCAAAAGGATCAATTACCTGTTTCCAAGGCATAAGGTGTCTTCGTCAATGGAAAGGTTTGCCTGCTTTAACATTGTTGCCATTGAGAAGCCTGATTGGAACGGTAACATTCGGGACTTTATACACGGGGATATGCACGCCTTCAATCCCCAATCCTGACTCCACGACCGCTTCGCGGCACAGGGAGGAGCAGGGGGCATCGTTCAAAGCAGCGGATGACGCTTGCCAGCACTCGGGGTGCGGGTATATTGCGTCTGATTCTGAAAGGGCGGAGAGTCGCTCCGAACGCGAGTTCGGGGAGGAAAGTCCGAACACCAGAGGGCGCGATGCCGCGTAACTTCGGCGCAAGCCGAAGATACACGCGGGAGGTGATGCCGTGAGGCATCCCGACGGAGAGTGCCACAGAGAAGATACCGCCTGGGTCCGGGGGGGCTCAGGTAAGGGTGAAAAGGTGGGGTAAGAGCCCACCGCTCGAGGCGCAAGCATCGAGGCATGGAAAACCCCATCGGGTGCAAGGCCAAATAGGGGACTGCGGAGCGGCCCGCTCCGGCCTCGCCCTTTCTGGAACCGGTAGCGCCAGGGCGCTTGGCTCAAACCAAGAGCCTGCGAACAAGCTTGGCCGCGCCACGGTTTCAGAAACGGCGAGGCACGTCCCGGGTACTGGCCGCTGAGACAAATGACTCTCTCCTCAGCCCCTTCCTAAGCTGTTGAAGCTATGGCGTCCGACGACGGCAGCCGCATGGAGGCAATGACGGCTCCAGCGGCTTTGGAAGGGGCTGCGCAGACAGAATTCGGCTTACAGCCCTTTCAGGATCACTTGCATTTCTACGCGGCCTTCGCTTTTTCAATCGCCTCCGGCAGGACTTCGAGCAGGTAATCAACCTCGGCTTCTGTTGTATCGATGCCCAAGCTGAACCGAATGCTCCCTCGAGCGCGGGCGGCGCTCAATCCCATGGCGGTCAGCACATGGGAAGGGTCCAACGAACCGGCGGCGCAGGCCGAACCGCTGGAAGCACAAATGCCCGCCGCGTCCAGCAGAAGCAGCACCCCTTCGGCCTCGATTGCATCAAAGGCGATATTTGTGGTGTTCGGCAACCGTGGCTCGGATGCGCCATTGCGGACGGCGCCCGGGATGTGAGACAGGATTTGGCACTCGAGTTTGTCCCGCAAGGTCCGCACGCGAGTGTTTTGGGTCTCGAGGTTGGCTAACGCCAATTCCGCCGCCCGGCCGAACCCAACGATGCCCGCCACATTCTCGGTTCCGCCCCGGCGCCCGGCTTCCTGCCCGCCGCCCATGAGATAGGGCTGGTATTTGGTTCCACGCTTGAGGTAAAGCGCGCCGATGCCCTTTGGGGCGTGCAGCTTGTGCGCTGAGAGCGAGAGAAAATCCACGCCAAGCTCGGCAACGTCCAGGCTGAGTTTGCCCGCCATCTGGACGGCGTCAGTGTGGCAGAGGAGGCCCTTTTCATGGCAGAGGGAGGCGATTTCCGCTATCGGAAACAGCAGCCCGGTCTCATTGTTGGCGGACATTACGGAGACCAACGCCGTGTCCTGGCGGATCGAGTGTTCCAACAGAGCAAGGTCCAGTGCCCCATCGGCATTCACTGGCAAATACGTAACCGAGCATCCTTGGGCTTCCAGAAAGCGGCAACTCTTGAGCGTGGCCGAGTGCTCGACCGCGGTTGTGAGAATGTGGCGCTTTCCGGGCTGCGTTGTCAGGGCG
>JBJKSV010000532.1:0-6748 GCA_046703605.1 Limisphaerales bacterium | reverse complement strand
GAATTGACCAAGACCGAGCATGCGCAACCGGGCATTTTTTTGGCGAGCTGGGTTTGCTTTCAGATGCTCAAGGCGCGCGTGCCCAACCTAATCTTTGATGCCGCCGCCGGCCTCTCTCTGGGCGAGTTCACCGCCCTGGCCGCCGCGGGTTCTTTGACGTTTGAAGATGGCCTGAGGCTGGTGCGGCAGCGCGGCCGCTTCATGCAGGAGGCTTGCGACACCACTCGAGGCGGAATGGCGGCCATTATAGGCCTGGACGAGCCGGCAACCCGCGAAGTCTGCGCCGAGGCGGGGGTGACCCTGGCGAACCTCAATTGCCCCGGCCAATTGGTCATCTCCGGCGCGGCCGAAGGCATTGAACGCGCCTGCGAACTGGCCAAGGCGCGCGGCGCGCGGCGCGCCCTCCCGCTCGCGGTTGCCGGCGCTTATCACTCACCGTTAATGGCTCCGGCTCAGGCCAAGCTGGAGTCAGAGCTGCGGCGCGTGCCGTTGGCGCCCCCGAGCGTGAGCGTCATCAGCAACGTAACCGCCCGGCCGCACGGCGCGCCGGAATCGATCCTCGCTCGCCTGATCGAGCAAGTAACCGCCCCGGTGCGTTGGGAGGACTCAATGCGATACCTCCTGGCGCAAGGCTTCACCCGATTCATTGAATTGGGGCCGGGAACGGCCCTGAGCGGCTTTATGAAACGGATCGACAAAGCGGCGCAAGTCCTGAGCGTGGGGAATCTGCCGAGCCTGGAAGCAGCCGTGGCCCACTCAATAGATTGACAATCGGCCATGAATCACCGACAACTTACCCCCGCATGAGCCAATTGGCTGGTCAAATCGCTGTTGTTACCGGTGCCGGGCGGGGGATTGGGCGCGCAATCGCCCTGAAATTCGCCTCGGCAGGCGCCGATATTGCCTGCGTTTCGCGCACGTCCTCGAATGCCGAGAAAGTCGCGGAGGAGGTGCGGGGGACGGGCCGCCGCGCCTGGGCCTGCGCGGTGGATGTGGCGGACGCGGAAGCCGTGAGCGGCACGGTGGAGAGGCTCCTGGCGGAGGCCGGGCGGGTCGATATCCTGGTCAACAACGCCGGTGTGACACGCGACGGGCTGCTGATGCGGATGAGCGATGCGGATTGGGATACAGTGCTGGATACCAATCTGAAGGGGGCGTTTTTGTTCACGAGGGCCTTGTCGCGAAGCTTCTTGAAGCAGCGCAGTGGACGCATTATCAATGTGTCCTCGGTTATCGGCTTGACGGGCAATGCGGGCCAAGCCAACTATGGCGCGAGCAAGGCGGGATTACTCGGGTTAACCCGGTCTGTGGCGCGCGAGTTTGGCTCCAGAGGGATCACCGTTAACGCAGTGGCGCCTGGGTTCATCGAGACGGACATGACGGCGGGCTTGGGCGAGGAACTGCGCCAGGGAGCGCTTCGGAGCATTCCGCTGGGCCGATTTGGCCAGCCCGAGGACGTAGCCGAGGCGGTGCTCTTCCTGGCGGGACCCGGGGGGCGGTACATCACCGGCCAGGTGCTTACCGTCGATGGCGGGATGGTGATGTAAGAGGGCCGCACGTGAATTTTATCCAAATAGGGGCTTGACGGCTCCCCCTGAGCTAGCATAGACACACTGCAACTATTGAACCGGAGACTACCATGGCTGAGAAAACAATCGAGCAACGAGTCAAAGACATCATTGTCGAGCAATTAGGCGTAAATGCCGACCAGGTCACGCCTGAGGCAAAGTTCATTGAGGACCTGGGCGCCGATTCGCTCGATACGGTCGAGCTGGTGATGGCACTGGAGGAGGAATTTGGGCATGAAATTCCCGATGAGCAGGCCGAAAAGCTGCAAAGCGTGGGAGACGTGATTAAGTACATCGAAGACTTGCAGCAAAAGTAGTAGAATGCGTTCAGATTTCCGGGGCAGCTTGAATCCTGAACCAGGTCAACTGCCCCGTTCACGTCATGGCTAGCAACTGGACAGACCGCCGTGTGGTCATCACCGGCTTGGGGGTCGTTTCTCCCATCGGGACAAACCTCAAAACCTTTTGGGACAACCTCCTTGCCGGAGCTTGCGGGGTGGGGAGGATTACTGCCTTTGACCCCTCGGGCTACGACACCCAAATCGCCGCCGAAGTGAAGGACTTCGACCCATTGCCCGCTTTTCCTTCTCGGAAGGAAGTCCGGCGCACTGACCGCTTTGCTCAGTTCGGTGTTTATGCCGCCTGGCAGGCGCTTCAGGATTCGGGGCTGGATTTGGAACGGGCCAATCGGGACGAAATGGGGGTGTTCATCGGCTCGGGGATTGGCGGTCTGCAGACGACCATAGACCAGTATTGGATCCTGGAACATCGCGGCCCGGGACGACTCTCGCCTTTCATGATCCCAATGCTGATCTCCAACATGGCTTCCGGCCTGGTCTCCATGTACTATAATCTGCGCGGCCCCAATTTTGCCACCTGCTCGGCCTGCGCTACAGCCAGTCATGCCTTGGGCGAGGCATGGCGGACCATTAAGATGGGGGACGCCTCGGTCATGCTGGCGGGCGGGGCTGAGGCTACAATTGTATCCATTGGCATAGGGGGCTTTTGCGCGATGCGGGCCATGAGCACCCGCAACGACGACCCAGCCCACGCCTCACGCCCTTTCGACAAGGAGCGGGACGGCTTTGTCATGGGGGAGGGCGCGGGGGTGCTGGTGCTGGAGGAACTCGAGCACGCCAAAGCGCGCGGCGCGCGAATCTATGCCGAGTTCGCCGGTTACGGCAATACCGCCGACGCGCATCACCTCACCGCGCCGGCGCCTGGTGGAGAGGGGGCCGTCCGCTGCATGCGGGCTGCTTTGCGCAGCGCCAGCCTGGCGCCCGATGCGGTCTCTTACATCAACGCCCACGGGACTTCAACCCCGCAGGGCGACATTGCCGAAAGCGAAGCGATCAAGGAGGTCTTTGGCCCCCGCGCCAGACAACTCGCCGTCAGTTCCACCAAAGGCGCTACCGGCCACATGTTGGGCGCGGCCGGCGCGGTTGAGATGGTCGTGTGCGCCAAGGCCGTCCAGACCGGTATTGTTCCTCCCACCATCAACTACCGAGTCCCCGACCCGCAGTGCGACCTGGATTACGTGCCGAATGCTGCCCGCGAAATCCCAGTCAATGCCGCGGTGAACAACTCGTTCGGATTCGGCGGCCACAACGCCAGCGTCGTGGCCAAGAAGTTCGTCGGCTAGCGGGCTTCTTAGGCCTGGCTCTCGCCCATCGACTCGGGTGATGGGGACGGCTCGCTTGGCGCATCCCCCACCTCCAGAGGCGCCGGAGAATCCGCAACGCCAGTCGAGGCCGCTTCCTGAGTTGACTCCAGATGACCGTTAGCCTGCAACCGAACCAGGGCCGGGCGAATGATATGCCCCTGAAAGGTGTACCCGGCGGCCACTGTCTCACTCACTAGCGCCTCGGCGGGCGGTTTGGCATCGCCGTCGAGCACCTCATGGCGGCTGAGGTCCAGTGGTTCCGACGGGGTGGCGCTAAACGGAGCCAGGCCCACACGCCGCGCCACGTCGCAGCAGGCATTTTGAAACCGGCTCAATTCCTCGATGAGCCGGGGCTGGCCCGACCGCAACGCCCCCTGGTTCAGCGCATAGATATGGTCGAACACTCTCACCAGCACCTGCAACCACTCCGCCTCCACCCGCTTCAGCTTGTCAACTTCCAGCCGCAGTTTGGCCTTCTCGGCATCATTGGCGCGCTCCATGAATTCCATGAAGGCCTTCACCTCGGCGCCCATGCGCTCGGCCAGTTTTCGCGAATGTTCCGCTGTTTGCTCCGCCCGCTCATGCACCGAATTCCACTGGTCCGTGGCCCCGGCGATCTGCGCCGCCAGGGATCTCAGGTTCCCAATCTGTGCCGCCGCGTTTTGGAGCGAATCGGCCTCGCTGAGCTTGGTCCAGGCCCGATATTCAATCAAGAACGGCGCCACGCCCAGTACGGCCCCGCACGCGATGCAAAGGGCGCCAATCAGCAACTCCCAATGGCCCATTGGCAGCACGCTTTGACGGTAAATTCCGAAGGCGGCGCCGAGCATCAATACGTCTCCGGCATAGAACGGCCACTTCGCAAGTTTCGGTTCGATCCGATCTCTCATTGCCGCAAGTTTGTAGAGCAAGATGCAGGTCAGTTCAAGACACTTGTGGCCACGACTTCCGATTTTTGATTTTCGATTCGCGACTGAGGGCGCAGGCACGAGAAGGCATGCAACTCAATCGCAAATCCCAAATCTAAAGTCGAAAATGGCAGTGCCCTTCCAGCTTGCTCCGATAGAAGGTCCTGGCCTCTCGCAGCGGCCTCCGTTCATCTTCGTCAAAGGTTTGCCGCTCAGCGTCTCCTGGTACTGCGGATCTCCATAAACCAGCATTCAAGCTAAATTCGCAGCTTGGGTGAGCCAGGCCAGAGGAAATTCTTTAATTCAAACAACTCCAGCGCGAATGGAATATAGCCTCCATAACCGAGCAGCGGCATTTCGAAAACGTGCAGAAAATTGGCGCCGGGCGTGTGATAAACCCATTTCGGGTAGGAATAATAGTTCCACATTACCCAAAAAAAGCCGCACAACAGCGAGCCCAGCGCAAGCGATACGACCGGGCGCCAATCTCCGGCCCGGAGCGGCTGAAGGAGGTAGCGCCTCCCAAGCCGGAAATTGATCGGCTCGAGTATCAGCACCAGGGAGATCCAAACAAATGGATAGCAGTAGCGCGGCCAGATTAGGGTCAGTGCGAGCAGGACAATGCCGATGCCCAGGAACCAGCCTTCCAGTGTGGAGGCAGCGCCAAGGCGCGGGCCGGAGCCGAAGCGTCGCATGAACGCGAATGTGCGCACCAGCTCGGCGGTCTCGAAGACGGCAGGCATCACGATCGAAAAGGCAATGGTGCAGAGCAGAAAATACTCGATGGCGCCGAATTGCTCGGCGCCGAGATAGCTCCAGTTGGCGGTTCGTTGGTTAATGGCCTCGAAAAGCCACCAAACCGGCGTCGAAGCGACGAACAACAGGACAAAGTCCTTCCGGGATCGGCTCCAGAGCGAGGTCCCGGTGCGGCGCAGCACGATGGCGTCAACTGTCAGGATGTAGCCAAGCCACAGGGGGAAGAACAGGTAAGCCGTCCGGATCCCGTGCAGCATCCAGTCCAGGGGCCAGCATATAGCCACCAGCAATAAACCTGCCAGACCCTGAGGAGCGAACGTTCGTGCGGGCACGCTTTTCAAATAGTCGCTTTTCGCCCGTCGAGGCAAGTCTAAGTTCGGGGAAGAGATTGATGAGGCAGCAGCTTGAAGCCCGCCGGAGTCGAATGAGCCGCTATCTGATTACCCTGCTGGGGCAGGCTGGCCCTCTAATTGCACGGAAAGGCCAGCCGGTAGAATCTGACAGTGTCCCCAGGCGCGCAATCCGTCTGCTCGACGATTACCTCACAGGCTGCATTCGTTGTCAGCAGCGTTTGCCAGGTCTGGAGGTCTGAGGAGAACTCGACTCGATACCTTAAGGAAGGCGCTGCGCGGAAAAAGACTTTAACAGCATTTTGACCGTCCATCGTGATGCGCAGCCTGCTGGCCCCCTGTAGCTCCGCCGTCACTCCCGCTGTAATGCCCGGCGAGTTTGGGAGCTTGACCAGATATGGAACCGGTTTCGACTTGCCAGCCGGTTTTGGCGCGCGCCCGCTCGCGATCAGCGAAGCGGTGGGCGCATCCTTCGGGTTATGCGGCACAATGCGCTGCGCGGCAAGGACCTTGAGGCGGGCGGGGGCGCTGACGACGCCGCCGACGGCATTGCTCACCCCCACCGCGTAAACCCCCGCGTCGGAAACGGTAAGATTTGGCAGTATCAGGGATCGACGGGTCGCGCCGGGGATCGGTATGAAATCCTTCGACCATTGGTAGGACAGATGTCCGGAAGTCGCTTTGCTGTGTGCCGTGACGCTAAACCGGGCTGTTTCGCCCGTCGCGTGAACCGAGCCGAGTGGTTGGGACACCACGACCGGCGGTTCCGTGGAGGGAACCGTATAGACAAGTTCATTGGAAGGAAGACTTTCCAGGCCCGCGTCATCATAACAGCTAGCGGTGATGTAATACGTCTCTCCCTCGGACAAGCCCGTCAATGTATAAGAAAGACGCAATCCAACGTGAATGTCATCAGTATAAACACCGCTTTCGGTTCCATACTTAATGGCATATCCCGCCACACCGAATGTTGGACTTGGGTCCCATTGCAGCAAGACCTCGGCGCCTTCATCCGAGGTGTTGGCATAGCCCGAAAAGCATAGGCCCGCAACAAGTCCAAACACGCAGCCACATCTCAGCAAAATTCCGTAGCTCATTTACCCATCGCGCGGTGGCTCATGTTCCCGAATCCCAGGTAATCTGTGTGCAAACCAACTTTGCTGCAAGGATACCTGGCGAGCGGGAAATGTCAACCACAAAGAAGAGGCCAGAAACACGGTGGCACAGGCTTCCTCCCCTTGCCAGATTCATTCAACAGGAAGAGCGGCGCTTTAAGATCAAATATCCTCGCCCCACAGTGTTTCGACCGTCGAAAAACATTACATTCGTTCAACGCCGCGTGTCTGTGTCCTAATCGCTTATGAATCAGGCGAATACATTCAGGCGAGAGTAAAACGGCGAAATCAGGCAGCTTTATCCGTCGGAAGAGTTTACGATTCGCGTCCTGGCTGCGTCCAGCGGGTTTCGCTTCATGATAAATCTAAGATCCTGTCACCTCGATGC
>JBJKSV010000531.1:0-3483 GCA_046703605.1 Limisphaerales bacterium | reverse complement strand
AAAGCGGCGGCAGGAACTCAAAGATCATGATGCAGGCCGACAGCGCCACGCCTAAGCCGACAAGCGTGCCCAGTTGGTCCAGACCCGGCAACCCGCCGAAATTCAGCACCAGGAACGCGGCAATAGTGGTGGAGGCAGCCCAGAAGATGCTTGGCGCTATCGCACGGCGGATCTGCGGGATCGTCAGATCCGGGTGAGCCAAGGCCTCCTGGTAATGGACGACGGCGTAATCGACAGCCAAACCGAGCAGGATAGCGGCGAACCCCATGCTGACGACATTGATGGTGCCATAAATCAATCCGCCCAGGGCCAGCGTGCTCACCAAAATCAGCGCCAGCAGCGTCAACAGCCACAGCATCGGTTTGACCCGCCTATGCGCCAGCCAGAAGAGAATCGCGATGATAACACTGGTGCCGCCGACCGAGATAGTGATGTCGCTCTGCATGCCCGCCGCGGTTTCGGCCACCAGCGCCGGGCGACCCGTATAGCCGACGACAACGTTTTGGTTCGGGCCGGGATGGGAAGCAAGGGTGCGCTTCACGACCAGTTTCACGGCGTTGAGCCACTGCTGGCACTCCCGATAGGTCCGCAAGGGGCGGTTGGCCTCAACAAATACGATGCGGAATTTGCCATCCGGCGACGCAAAGGTCTGTTGGCCCTGAGAAAAGGATGGCGCCGCCCCGGCGACGTTTTCCGGCAGGCGCGTCAAGCCAAAGGGGTCGTAACTGAGCCGGGCGATCACTTCCGGCGAGAGGGAGGTTGCCAATTGCTCGCGTGTGGAGGTTAAGGTGTTCGAGAGGGTGGATGGGGCCAAACGATTGGTCAGTTCAGAGAAGACCTTCGGGGGTTGATTGAACCAAAGGTAGGCCATCAACTCCCCGGCCTGATCGGGATGCTCGAGCCAAGGCGGTTCCCAGGTGGCGTGAGCCACCAAATTGGAGTGGAGGCGCAGACTCTCGGCGATGACGCGCGCCCCGCCTTCGGTTGTATCGGACGAAGGCGACTTGACGGTAAGAATGAGCTGGCGCGCGTTGGCAAAGTTCTTCTGATAAGCATCCAAACCCTCGACAACCGGCAGGTCGCTGGGCAGCAGATCGAAGATCTCGGCGTCAAAGCGCAGCCGGGTCAGCCCAATAATCACCGGAATCAGCAGAAACAGCCATAGCCAGCGGCCAGGGTGTCTGAGACCGGGATGCTCATGGCTGGGCTGCTTCATTTGGCGAAGTAGCCCTTGAGCATTTGGCCGCTTTTTGTATCCTCTAGCGTCCAGCCTTTGCTGCTTTCATGCCAGGTCCAGCCCCGGGGCAAGGCTTGGCCGGCAAGCGCGCGCGGCAGCCACAACCAAATCAGGCGTTTGGGCGGTTTGCCGTGCCCGGCATGGCGTTGGCCCTGCATGGGGAGCTTGACTTCCCATTCGTGAGGGGCGCTCTGAGCGACAATCAGAGGGAACGGGTCCTTGGTGAATTGCACAAACGACCGGCCATCCGGACGCGTGGCCACCAGGATGTCCCCCGCCACTTCCGGTGAGTGGTGCGTCCGCCTCCAAACAACCTGGCCTTGACGCACCGTCCAGCCGGGCGCACTCAGATTGACCACTGGAAACGGCGGAACGCTCCGGCAGCCGGTGAAACAGACCAAGAGAGCGGCCAGCGAGATAATGGCGGACATTAGTTTGGGAGCGAGAGGCCGCCGCGCTGAGGCCCCGCCTCTCTGACAAGCCGAGACTGTGGAACTCAGATCCGTCGGATTTGTCCGATCCACCCAGTCGCGGACTGGCGGAAGGGCCACGGCCGCCCGGCCTCTACAAGAAAAAAATTTGAACGTCATTTTGCCTACACTAATCCAAAATCACCGAAACGCGTATGGAAGTTTCCCCGCACGCGCGATCTTGCAGTGTGACTGTGACTACTTAGAGTAACTACCGTGAAATTGCTGCTTTTAACTTTGTCCGGACCGGTTGTCCGGGCCGTTGGGTTTTCGCCTGAAATGGAGCGCGAAGTATGATAAAGGTTCAGGAATTGTCAAAGCTTTTTGGGACAAAGCGGGCTGTGGATGAAATCTCCTTTTCGGTTGAGCGCGGCGAGGTGCTCGGCTTCCTGGGGCCCAACGGAGCGGGAAAATCCACCACCATGCGCATGATTACCGGCTTCATCCCGCCCAGCTCCGGTGCCGTGACCGTCGGCGGGTTCGATGTGGTCGAGCAGCCCATCGCCGCCCGCCGGCTCATCGGCTACCTCCCGGAGAACGCGCCCGCCTACACCGACATGACGGTTCATGGCTTTTTGAATTTCGCCGCTGAAATTCGCGGCCTGCGGGGGGATGCCAAACGGAAAGCGGTGCATCGCGTGGTGGGGACGTGTTTCCTGGAGCCGGTCCTGCACCAGAGCATCGAAACCCTCTCCAAAGGCTATCGGCACCGAACCTGTTTTGCCCAATCCATTATCCACGACCCGGATGTGCTTATCCTGGATGAACCGACCGATGGCCTGGACCCGAATCAGAAGCACGAAATCCGGCAATTAATCCGGCGAATGGGCGAAAAGAAGGCCATCATTTTCTCCACTCACATCCTCGAAGAAGTGGATGCGGCCTGCACCCGCGCCATTATTATCGACCGCGGCAAGATCGTCGCCAACGGCACGCCGCGCCAGTTGCGCGCCAAATCCGAATGGGCCGGCGCGGTGACCCTCCGCGTGACCGGCATCAGCGCCTCCGCCATCAACGAGAGAATGGCGCAATTGCCCACCGTCAAACGCACTGCCATTCTCAGGGAAGACGCCACCAGCGTCACCGCCCGGGTGTTTCCAAAGCCCAACGTCAACGGTGTCCTGGCGGGCAGCATCGCCGATGCCGCCCAGGGCTGGCGCATCGAAGAACTGCACACCGAAGAGGGGCGCCTGGACGAGGTCTTTAGGAGTATCACCATGCCCGATACGGCAACCGAAGAAAAGTAATGAACAGTTGGTCACATATCAAAACCATCACCAAGCGCGAGTTGGGCGCTTATTTCTCGTCCCCTCTCGCTTACGTCTTCATCGTCATATTCCTCCTGCTCTGCGGCTTTTTCACCTTCATGGTGGGCGGCTTTTTTGAGCGGGGCGAGGCCTCCCTGGTCCATCCGTTTTTTGACTGGCATCCGTGGTTTTACCTGTTCCTGGTGCCGGCCGTTGGAATGCGGCTGTGGGCTGAAGAGCGGCGCGTTGGGACCATCGAGCTGCTGTTGACCATGCCGATCACACCTTGGGAGGCAATTGTGGGCAAGTTCCTCGCTTCGTGGCTGTTTCTGGCATTGGCCCTGGTGCTAACCTTCCCGGTCGTGCTGACCGTCAACTACCTGGGCAGCCCGGACAACGGCGTCATCCTCACCGGCTATATCGGGAGTTGGCTCATGGCCGGCGCGTACCTCGCGTTAAGCTGCATTACCTCGGCCATGACGCGCAACCAGGTCGTCAGCTTTATCATTTCGGTGGTCGTGTGCCTGTT
>JBJKSV010000530.1:0-3776 GCA_046703605.1 Limisphaerales bacterium | reverse complement strand
CACCGGGGGTGAACGGCTGCCAAGCTGTCGGATCGGTTTGCGGAGGATCGCGGGCTTCGGGGGATGGGGACTTGAGAGTCAAGGGGAAAGAGGCGCCAATCGGACACGCCCGACGAGTCAGGGGGCTCGGTTACTCGGCAGGCGCGGGCGGGTTCTGAGGAGGCTGCGGCTGGCTCTGGGGCGGAGCGAGTATGACAGGCACCGGGTAGCGGAGTTTCATCACATCATCAACGAGCACCTCGATGTAGTAGGTTCCCGGCGCCTTGAACTCAACCTGACCGAACACAGTAATATTTGTGGCGTGCAAGGCGGCGTCTTGGAGGGCGAATTTGACCTCTCCTTTGCGCATCACCGTGGTTTGGTCCGGGGCGACTAACCTCACCGATTCAGTGAACTTTCCGACCCCGGCGGTCCAGCGATTGAACAGGCTAAGTTTGAGAGCCATGACCGGCAGTTGGGGCACGCGGATGAAATTGATGACGCCAATGAGGATGAAGTTGCCGGTTACTTCCTGGCGGATTTCCTCGCAGACCAGGGAGCACTGCAAATCGGGCAAAATTCGTGTCGCTTGCATTGACATGTCAGCACGGACGAGCCGCCGAAGCAAGTTCAGCCGCCCGGACGGTATTCTGCATCAGCATGGCTATTGTCATCGGACCAACGCCGCCCGGATTGGGGGTGATTTTGCCGGCCACTGGCTGAACGCCGGCAAAATGCACGTCTCCCACAAGGCGGGAGCCGGTCTTTGCCGCAGGGTCCGCCACACGGTTGACGCCAACGTCCACCACCGTCGCCCCCGGCTTAACCATGTCCACCTTCACAAACTCCGGCACGCCCATTGCCGCGACCAGGATGTCGGCTCGGCGGCAGTGGCCCTCTATATCGCGCGTGGCGGAATGGCAAAGGGTCACAGTGGCGTTGCCATTTCGAGCCTTCTGCGAGAGCATCGCCGCCAAGGGTTTTCCGACGATGTTGCCCCTGCCCAGCACCACCACCTCAGCCCCGGCAATCTCGACCCCGGAACGCACGAGCAATTCCCGGACGCCGGCGGGCGTACAGGGCAGGAACCCACTGGCGTCGCCGAGCATCAGTTTGCCGACGTTCAAGGGGTGAAATCCATCGACATCCTTTTCCGGACGCACGCTGGAATATATGGCGGCAGCAGCGATCTGCCGCGGGAGAGGGGCCTGCACCAGGATGCCATGAAAGCGCGCATCGGCGTTCAACTGTTCCAAAAGCCGCATCAATTCCTCATGCGGCGCCGTCTCCGCCAGAACAAAGGTTTCCGAATAGATGCCCAGCTCCCGGCAGGCCCTTTCCTTACGCCCTACATAGACCTTGGACGCCGGGTCCTCCCCCACTCGGACAAACGCCAAACCCGGCTCAATGCCCCGCTTTCGAAGGGCAGCGGCGCGGTGGCCCGCTTCTGCCTGGACCGCTCCGGCAATAGCTCGTCCATCTATGACATTCCCCGCCGGCATTACTCCAGAACCTGGATTTTGCGGATGGTGATGACCGGTGTGTTTCTCCACCGCTGGTCCAAGCCCTCCTGACCAGTCACAATAATATGCAGGCCCTTGTAGCGGCTCAGGTCCAGGTTGGTGGATGTCGTGTAGAGATAGTTGATGACCTTGCCGGTTTGCGGGCTGACCAACTCGTAGTCGGTCGGCGCCTGGATGCTGAAGGTGCCGCGGACAAAACCTTCCCGCTGAACAATGCGCTCGGGTGGTGGTTGCTCAGAGGCGGGTATCGGGGCGTTCGTAGCGGCGATGGCCAGTTCGTTGGTGGCCGCTGTGGCCAGTTCGTTGGTGGCGGGCTGAGTTTCGGCGGCCACATTGTTCGTTTCTGAGGCGCCCGGGGCGCCGACGACATTGGTGGAGGAACTGGTTTGAGTCGTTTCCGTGGCCTCAGCGGTTGGAGGAAGGTTATTGGTCGGGCCAGTTTCGGAGGCGGCGGTTTCAGGCGCCGTGTTGGTGGCAGGGGAGGGTTGGGCCGTTGCGGCGACCGATTCGGCCTGGGTTTGTGGACTGAGGTATTCCGCGGCCACAAAGGCATAAGCGTTGGTGGGCGCTTCGATCTTCATCCAATCGCCTTTGGTGGCGACTTGGTTCACTGCCGTGCCGCGCTGGATGCGGCCGAGGATGCTGTAATTCTCTCCCGGCCCGCTGCGGAGGTTCAGCCGTCTGGCGGTCACGGTAAGGTTGGTCGGCTGAATGTAGGAGGAGAAGACCCAGACGTTGACGCCAGGCGGTAGGAGGATCTTCGCCCAGGCGGATGGCTCGTTGGGGCCTGAGTGTTTCAACCGGATTTCCTCGAGGACCGTGACTTCCTGGCCTTTGTTCAACTGCCCAACGATCTCGCTGTTGAGCTTGGGTTGGCCCCGCACATTGACATGGCCGGCGGTGACCATGGCGGGTCCGGCGGGTAGAGGCGCCGAGGCCGGTTCGGCCTCTGTGGCGGGCGGCAGGTTTTGCGCCTGAGGCGAGGGCAGCGCGGCTTGATGTGTATTTGCAGTTGCGGCTGGCGACGGGGTGTCGGTAGGCGCCAGGGCGCCGGAATCGACAGCGGTGCCGGGAGGCGGGTTGCTCGTTTGCCGGGCCAGAAGACTGGTCGAGAGCAGCAACCCCAACAGAATGCCACAGTTCATTTTCATAACTCACGACAGTAGAGATTTAATCTCGGCTGGTGTCAATGTTCGCCATTTGCCAGGACGCAACTCCCCCAGCTTGATTTTGCCGATTTGCGTTCGGAGCAGCCGGCGGACCGAAATCCGCTGTGACTCGAAGAGCCGGCGCACCTCGCGATTCTTTCCCTCGGCCAACTCCAGTTCCACGACACTGCGGGAACGGCTGGCGGAAACCAAGCGCGCCTTCTCGGCCTTGAGCCGGTCGCCCTGATGCCAAATGCCTTGGACAAACCGCTCGAGAACCGCCGCATCCAGCCGGCCCTCGAGCGTAGCGAGGTACTTTTTTCGGACACCATACCGCGGATGAGTCAGATGGAAGCTCAGTTGGCCATCGTTGGTCAAGAAAATCAATCCTTCGCTCGCGTAGTCGAGCCGCCCGACTGAGTGGAGATGGTCCCATTCCTTTGGAAGAAGGTCGTAGATGAGGGGACGGCCAGATTCGTCTTTGCGAGAGCAGACCACCCCTGGCGGCTTGTTGAGGGCCACATAAATCTTACGGCGGGGATGGATTCGCTTTGAATCGAGGGTGACCGAATCCCGTTCGGGATCAACCCGCACACCAAACTGGAGCACGGGCTGGCCATTGACTGCGACCCGCCCTTCAAGGATCAGCGGCTCGCTGGCACGTCGCGAGGCCACCCCAGCCTCGGCCAAAAACCGCTGTAGCCGGATCTTCAACTGTGGCAACTCCGAGGCCCACGAATCTCACGAATGGGAAGGCAGAGAACTCCATTCGGGCAATTCGTGGGCAAACTTTGTTCGTGGCGGGTCAGGCCTCCGCTTTGGTCTTGCGCAGGCCGGTGATGCGGTCGTCTTCCTTCCATTGCCCGCGTTTTTTCAATAGCTCGACGCGCTCGAACCGCTTGAGAACGTTTCTCTTGCCGCCCAGGGCGGCGGCGCTCCTCAGACTGCGATGCTGTGACATAATTCAAATTCCGATCGTTCCTCCGCCCAATTCAAAAGGCCAACCCGGCTTCGGGGCGGACGGTCTATGTAGCATGTCCGCAAGCCTCTGCCAACCGCAAAATCGCCACGCAGCACAACGCGGCTGCTTTCTGACAGCGCCTGGCGGGAGCGAGGGGGCTGGCCG
>JBJKSV010000529.1:0-17525 GCA_046703605.1 Limisphaerales bacterium | reverse complement strand
AGATAGCACAATTGGCTATAGAACCTCCAAGCGTATAGAGGCCACCACCGCTGTCCCCGGCCACGTTCCCCGAGATGGTACAACCGATAAGAGCCGAGGGTTCGTAAACACCCCCACCCCAGTGAACGGCCCAATTGTTCGACACGATGCAGCCGCTCATGGCACATGAAGCCGCGCCGCCGCCAAAGGGGGCCTGGTTTTCGTAGATGACGCAGTTGGTCAGGGCCGCTCCCCATGCGCCAACGCCGTAGTCGTGCCCGCCGAGCGCATCGGGAGCATTGCTGCAGATGGTGCAATCCCTCGCAACGCCTCCATAAACCCCGACGGTGGCGTTGCCGCTTACAAGGCAGTGGTCCAGCGTGCATTCAATGAGGCCCGACTCAGCATTGGCGGTGACGACGCAATTGCTCAGATAACACCACAAAGCCCCACCTCCATCCGGCCCGAAGGCCCGGTTTCCACTGATAGTGCAGTCAAAAAGCCGGCTGTTGGCCGCACCGCCACCTCCGCCCTGGGGGCTCTCGCTTGAGTTGGTGTTGTCGAGGATCTGGCAGTCAACGAGGGTCCCCGAGTAAGCACCCGCGCCCAGGCCATTGCAGGAGTTTCCAGTGATGATGCAGTTGGATAGAACGGAGTTGGTGGATTGACACCATGCACCGCCGCCGCTCGATCCAGTAAAGCCGTCCGTCAGGGTGAAGCCGTTCAGTGTGGCGCCATCGGCCAGATAGGCGCACCGCACGCCGCCAGAAGCCTGAGCGCCTTCAATGATTGTTGTCGAAGGGCCGTTCACGCTTTCGACGGTTATAGGCTCCGTAATTGCCACACGGTTGGTAGAGGGCATGTCCAGAGCCTCTCCACCGGTCTCGTAAATTCCATTGGTGACCAGTACTGTGTCACCGGGTTGGGCCGCGTCCACGGCGTCTTGGATGACCGCCGCCGCCGTGGCCCAGTTTGTGTAGGGCGGTGCGGGGTTGATACTATTCGCGTTCACGAAAAGGACGGCGGCTGGGACTCTAACGGCGAAGGCAACTCCGAGCAACGGCGCCAGGACGGACTTTGCAAACTGACCAAACTGCATAGACTGACAAACTGATACTTCTGCCGACGGCGCCCGTTTTCATTCGAAGCGCCGTCGAGAGATTTCTCACCCGAGGAGCGGCAGGCCCGATGCGCCGCCTGCCCCGTCTGGTGCTCTCGTATTATAGAAGGAGCAAATCTGAAGAGCCGTGTCAACAGATCTTTTGTTCGGTGCGCCTGGCAGGCCGCACGAGGCAGTCCTTTCGCCATGGCGCCAGACTGGGGCAATCATCCTGAGTGGCGTGGTTATTAAAAATGGTGCGCGGTGGCGCTACCCCACGCGAAGCGGCTTGCCGGCGGGGAGAATGGATTGCACAATACCCCAACGAACAGGATCATTCTTGAAATGCGCATGAATCTTCGATCGACCTTTGCCGGTGCCAGTCTGGCGGCGCTGCTCTTCGGCGCCCCGGCGCTTGCCTCACAACCACCCCAAGTCATTGACCTCTGGCCGGGCACGGCTCCTGGAGACAAGGGAGACATCGGCCCGGAGCGCGACATGACAAAACCCACGGATGACTTGGTTGGAGGCAAAAGAGTGGTTCGGCTGGGCGACGTCTCCAAACCAACAATAGCCATCTACCGGCCCACCCCGGAAAAGAACACCGGCACGGCAGTGGTCGTGTGCCCGGGAGGCGGGTATTCGATTCTGGCGATGGACCTGGAAGGCACAGAGGTGTGCCATTGGCTCAACTCCATTGGCGTCACGGGCGTGCTGCTCAAATACCGTGTGCCGGCGCGGGCGGGCCGTCCGAGATATGCGGCGCCACTTCAGGACGCTCAACGGGCCATGGGCATTGTGCGGAGCCGCGCGAGGGAGTGGGGGATTAACCCCAACCGGATTGGCGTGCTGGGCTTTTCGGCCGGCGGCAATCTCGGCGCACTGCTCAGCAACGATTACGAGGAGCGCACCTATCCGGCCGTCGATGAGGCCGATGACACAAGTTGCCGCCCCGATTTCGCCATCCTCATCTATCCGGCTTATCTCGCGGTGAAAAATGAACCCGGCAAGCTGGCACCTGAACTCAAGGTCACCGAAAACACCCCGCCTACCTTTCTCGTGCAGGCCGAAGACGACCCGGTTGGTGTGGAAAACGTCATTTACTATGCCCTTGCCCTGCACAAGGCCCATGTGAGCTGCGAGCTGCACGTGTATCCCAAGGGCGGTCATGGCTATGGCCTCCGACCGAGCAAGAATCTCGTGACGACTTGGCCGCAGCGAGCGACCGACTGGCTCCGCCATGCGGGTTTGCTGAACCCGTCCACTAAGCTTAGGAGACGCAGGCTTCTTGCTCTTGCTCGCCCTCAAGGACTGCGCGCACGGCCGCGCTGGCCTATGCCCCTTGTATCTGCGCGGCGTAGGCCTCGGGTCCGAGCAATCCGTCGAGTTCAGCGGGATTGGAAAGCTTGAGCTTCCACAGCCAGCCCCCACCGTAAGGTTCAGTGTTCACGAGGGCGGGATTCTCGGTCACGGCCTTGTTGACCTCAGCCACCTGGCCGCTGAGAGGCGAATAGATGTCGCTGGCAGTCTTGACAGATTCGACCACCGCGCAGGCCTCCCCGGCCTTAACCTGCCGGCCGGTTTCGGGCAATTCCACGAACACCACATCGGTCAATTCGTGTTGCGCGTGATCCGTAATACCGACTGTCGCCACGCCGTCGGACACGCGCACCCATTCGTGCGATTTTGCATACTTCAGATCGGAAGGAACGTTAGCCATAGAACAATTTGAGTTAGAGCCTGACTTGATAGTCAAGAGGGTTTTCGATAAATCGGTTTGCGAACCACCTGGGCGTCTGCCCGCTTGCCTCGAATCTCGATTTCCAGCGCGGTTCCAGCCGCGGCGAACTCCGGTGGCACATACCCTAACCCGATGCCCAGGTTCAGCGACGGACTCTGGGTGCCGCTGGTGACCTGGCCGAGTTTGGCACCCTCGGAACCGGCAGCCCAAATCGTGTAGTGCGGCCGAGGCGGCGCCGAGCGTTCGGTCATCTTAAAGGCGGTAAGTTTCCGGTTGAGCGTCCCGGCCCTTTGTTCCGCAAGGATCGAGCGGCCGAGGAAGTCTTCCTTTTCCAATGCCACAAAAAAGCCCAACCCCGCCTCGATTGGCGAAGTCTGTTCATCGAGTTCCTGGCCGTAGAGCGGATAGCACATCTCGGTTCGCAGTGTGTCGCGCGCGCCCAGGCCGGCGGGAATCAAGCCATGCTGCCCACCCGCTTCCAGCAGACGATTCCAGGCGGAGACAATGACGTCGTTCGGCGCCACGATTTCTACCCCATCCTCACCGGTGTAGCCGGTGCGCGAAATCCACACCTCCGCCTTGCCAAACCGGAACCGGGCGATCTGGTTCTTCTTCAATTCACTGACGCGCGCGGCAACCGTCCCGGCCAGAGACGGGCCTGGAAACACCGAGTCGATGAATTGCGCCACGCGCGGACCCTGTACCGCGAGGGCGCCCGTCGTCTCAGAGGCATTCCGAAGCCTGACCTGCTGCGCGTTCGGGAAAACGGCCCACTGCTGCTGGAGCCAATCAAAATCGTTGGGAATGCGGGAGGCATTGACGATGAGCAAGTATTCGCTCGAGGCAAGCCGATAGGCATACAGGTCATCAACGGTCCCGCCATGCTCGTTGCACAGAAGCGTGTATTGGCCTTGGCCGACGGCGAGCGCCCGCGCATCGTTGGTAAGGACATAATTGAGGAAGCTCTCCGCCGCAGGACCGTCGAGGTAGATCTCACCCATGTGCGAAATGTCAAACATACCCGCGGCCGTGCGCACGGCCAGATGCTCACGCGTAATGCTGGTGTATTGGACGGCCATCTCCCAGCCACCGAACTCGATGAGCTTGGCGCCCAATTTCTGATGAGACTCAAATAGCGCCGTGCGCTTCATACCTTTGCTTCGATTCCTGATACCATTTCCCGCACCAATTGCCAAATCGCAGCCTGAATTTCTTCAACACCTCTGGAGCCGTCCAGCACCCGAACCCGGCCTGGCTCGGCCTTCGCTATCGCCCGATAACCCTCGGCCACGCGCTCGAAAAAGGCGGCATCCGCCTCCTCGAACCTGTCCCGCACGAAGGGCACGCCGGATTGGCGGCTACGGAGCCGTTGCTCTCCAAGGGCAGGCGCGATATGCAGCAGGAGCGTCAGATTTGGATGCACCTCACCTACTGCGAAATCGATGATAGCCTTTACAGTCGCCAAGTCCAGCCCGCGTCCGTATCCCTGGTAGGCCGTGGTGGAGTCGTAGAAGCGGTCGCACAAAACCGTCTCGCCTGCCTGGAGGGCGGGCCGGATGACTTCGCGAACCAGTTGGGCGCGGCTGGCATTCATGAGAAGCAATTCCGCCTCGGCAGTCATCGCGGCGTTGTCTTTGCTGTGCTTGAGGGTGTGGCGGATCTCCTCGCCGATCGGTGTGCCGCCCGGTTCGCGCAGGGTGCGCACCGTCACCCCGGTTTTCCTGAGCCGGGACGCCAGCAAAGCGATTTGCGTCGATTTGCCGCTGCCTTCCGTCCCTTCGAACGTAATGAAGAAACCGCGCATCGCACCTAGCCCCAATGTTTTACACGCGGGTAGGGCCTGTCCCAATCGTGTAGGAGACGAGTAGGGTTTTGGGACAGTCTCTACCTACAGACTGTTGCGATTTTGTTCGTGGCATGAGCTGTTCGGCTTATCCGCGTTTGACCCGCGCCCCAGTGGGTGTGTCCTCGATAACCCAGCCTTTGGCCCTCAGTTCGGCACGAAGGGTGTCGGCCCGCTTAAAATCCCTGGCCTGCCGAGCGTCCTGCCGCGCCTGGAGCAAGGCTGTGATCTCTGGCGGAACGTCGATCTCCGGAGGTGCCCCCACACCCAGTACCAAATCCATTCTCACCCAGGTCGCCAGGGCCGAGGCTGCGGCGGCGGCACCCACCGAGTTTTCCGCCAACCGGCGGTTCGTCTCACGCACCCATTCGAAGATGCCGCCCCAAGCCGCCGAAATGTTGAGGTCGTCTTCCAGCGCGCCGGAGAATCGGCCAAGCGCAGCGGCATCGGGCTCGGCGTTGGCATTTCGGGCCACCTCGCGCAGCTTGGTCAGGCACTCGTCAATGCGCTGCAACGACTGCCGTGCCGCCTGGAGGCCATCGAGGGTGAAGTTGAACGTCTCACGGTAATGAGCGGTGAGGAGCAGGTAGCGGATCTCGCGCCCGCTGAAACCCTTCGCCACCAGGTCGCGTAAAGTGAAATAGTTGCCAAGCGACTTGCTCATCTTGCGCCCCTCGACCAGCAGATGGGCGCCATGAAGCCAGTATTTGACGAACGGCTGGCCGGCAGGCTGGAGATCGGCGCCTTCGCTTTGGGCGATCTCGTCTTCATGATGGGGAAAGGCCAGGTCCTCGCCGCCCAGGTGCAGGTCGAAGCTCGGCCCCAGCAGTTTCATGCTCATCGCACTGCACTCGATATGCCAGCCCGGACGCCCTTCGCCCCAGGGACTCGGCCAGAACACCGCTCCGTCCTCCGGGATGCGCCGTTTCCAGAGCGCAAAATCCGCCACCGCCTCCTTTTCATATTCGTCGTTGGAGATGCGCTGGCCGGTGCGCATGGCTTCAAAGTTGAGCCGGACCAGCCGTCCGTAAGCGTGACCCGAGTTTCGGTACTTTTCGATGCTGAAATAGACCGAGCCATCTGGGGCCTGGTAGGCCAGGCCCCGGGCTACGAGCTTCTCAATCAACGAAAGGATGTCGGCAATGTGCTCTGTCGCTCGAGGCGTCAGATGCGGTGGCAGACAGTTCAGGCTTTTGAGCTCGTCAAAAAACGCCCGCTCAAACCGGGCGCTAAACTCGCGCAGGGGCGTGTTGCTCTCGCGCACCCGGCGGATGATCTTGTCATCCACGTCGGTAATATTCATCACGTGACGGACGGAAAAGCCCTTAAACTCCAGAAAGCGCCGGACCAGGTCGCTGAAGACGAATGTCCGCCAGTTGCCGATGTGGGCAAAATCATAGACCGTCGGCCCGCAGCAGTACAGGCCCACGCTCCGACCGGCGGGGTCCAGCGGCACGAACTCCTCCACGGAGCGCGACAATGTGTTGAACAATTTCAGGGACATACCCAAACCGCCTAAAGAGTAGGCGCTACCGCGGGGAAGAAAAGGCCAAATCGCGCCTGGTCGCGTGGCGAGCGAACAAATGCTCTAGCGCCATCGGAACTGCCCGTCTCGTTACAGTGGTTCTGGGGTGCCCCTAGCGGCAGATGCCGCCTGCGGTTGCCGTTACTCGGTCTGCGCCCGCTGACTGAACGCTGAATCAAGCTTGTCTAACAGCCGCAGGGCGCGCCTCGGGTTTCCTTTGGCGGCTAGCAGCCGAAACCTCGTCTCGGCATCGAACTCGGAGAGCGCCATTGTGGACCACTCTTCGACGAGCTTGTTAAGACTCACGCCCTTGCGCGCAGCCATTCTTTTTAAACGCTGATGCTTGTTTTCGGGGAGCCTGATCGTCATTGTTGCCATGCCATTACCTTTTTGCCTGCAAAAACTGTGCGGGTGTCATCACCCGAATCGCCGGGAATTGGAGTTCACCGCGAAAATGTCCGACGTCGTGGGTAACAATCACACTTGCGCCGCCAGCGACCGCCAACTCCAGGACGTGGTTATCCCCCTCATCTGGAAGATTCGGTCGCCACAGGAAAAACACCTCTATCCATACACAAACGGCGAGATAGCCCGCGAGCAGTTCTTTGCGTTCGGCCGCGCTTAACGGGCAGCCTGAAGCCATTTCGGGCCGTCCGATGACGTCCACGTACTCGAGAAACAACTTCTGGCCTACAAGCGGGGTAACCTCGCGCCTGAGACATCGGCGCAACACCTCTCGCGAGCCGCCTTCCGGACTGCGGAAAGCCGAGAACAAAACGCTCGAATCCACGACAAGCCTTTCACGCACCTGCATATGATAGCACAGGCGCTGTCAAGTTAGCAAACCACTTTCTGGAACTCTTTACTCGACAGATTTCACTAAGCGTCACCCGGTTGAACTTGACGAAAGCCGAGCGAAGGTTCAGATCAAGCGAAACGGATCATTAACTCATTCCATACTATGGCTGTACCCATCCAATTGCCTACCAGCGCCAGGAGCGAGACCTTTGGCGGTGTCACCTACCATATCGAGGGCGAACTCGTCCCCGCCTTGCAGGTGGAGTTAAGCCACACCGGCGTCTTCTTCGAGCACCACATTCTGCTCTGGAAAGACCCCACCGTCGAGATCGGGTTGCACCCGATGAAGGGCGCCTTCAAGCGCATGCTCGCAGGGATGCCCTTTATGCTCACCGGCGCCCGAGGCCCAGGCCGCATCGCCTTCAGCCGCGATGGGGCGGGGCACGTGTTTGCCCTCCACCTCCAAGCCGGGACGGGAGTCGAGGTCAGGGAACATCAATGGCTGGCCGCTACGCACAACGTCGAGTACAGCTTCACACGCGTGAAGGGCGCCGCCAACATCCTGCTGGGCGGCACCGGCTTTTTCATCGACAGCTTTTCGTGCCCGGCGCAGGAAGGCATCCTCTGGCTCCATGGTTACGGCAACGTGTTCGAGGTCACACTCGCTCCGGGCGAAGCCATCGACATCGAGCCGGGCGGCTGGATTTACAAAGACCGCACGGTGCAGATGCAAACCATGTTTCAAAGGCTCTCCACGGGCCTTTTCGCCAGCGCCGGCCAGATCTGCTGGAACCGCTTCACGGGACCGGGAAAAGTCGCCCTCCAAACCATGTATTTGCACATGCCCAGCGGCGAGTAGAATCCCGGTCTCTTGCGGGCGCATCTTGACTGGACCACCCATGAGGTCTGGCTGCGGTAGGGTGCGCTACTCCGCGCGCGCCGCCGGCACTCCTGAATCCTTTATCGGCCACTTCTCGGGAAACGCGTGGGTTTGACTGCCGCGGCCGACAAAGTCTCCGATAACAGTGCGCTCAGCCAGCGCTCCCGCCCGGATATGCGGTGCTTATCAAAATCATTAGCTTTTCCCTCTTGCCATTTCCCGGAAGGTGTGCGATCAGACATTCAAACCTTTCGATTCCACGATGCGACCTATTTGTACAATCGTCAGGCGTGAACTCCGCCGCCCTCATGGACGAGCGGCGGACAGAACACTGATCCCGTCCAAGTCTTAGACTCTACGAATTGTTATGAAACCTATGACACCAAAGACCCTCGCCGCCCATAAGCGCCCGAGCCTCCAAATCGCAAAGGCGCTCGCTACCGGCGGGCTGGCGCTGGGCATCCTCTGCCAGAGTAGTCTTACCGCCTCGGCCCAGGGCGTCGCGCTGGACAAACTTCACGGCTACGTTGGCGTCGTTTCGGCGAACACCAGCTTCTCCCAAGACACTCCGACGGGCACTCCGGGCGATTACTCGATCGATTTCGGCACCAGCCGCTCCAGCACCTACGTCCTCATGACCAATGTCGCCTGGATGGTGCCGGCCTTCTCAAACGACGTCTTCACCGTCTCGTTCTGGCTCAAAAAGTATCCCGACCCCGGCTCCTCCCCCGCCGCCGGTTCAGCCGTCTGGATCGATTCCACAAATGCCGGCAGGGCCTTCCAGCTCCACGACCCTTGGAGCGATGATAACGTCTATTTCGACACGTCCGGCTGCTGCGATGGCACCGCCCAACGGATCAGCGCAAGCATCACTGGCTTTCCCGGATATATGACCGTTGGCGATGATTCCTGGTGGACAACATGGCACCATTGGGTGGTCATGAAAGACGGCCAGGACAAGCAAATCTGGATTGACGGCGCCTTGTTCCTGGAGGGCACCAGCACCAACCCCCTGCCCACCGACATCTATGATATGTGGCTGGGCGTCGATGGCCCTGGCGGCGATTACATGCAAGGCAAAATCGACGATTTCGCCGCCTATGCCACTGCGCTCCCTCCCGCGGATATTACCAGTCTGTCGCAAGGCACCAAGCCCGACAAACTCCCCGCCGCAGATCAATTACTGGCGTATTGGGACTTTAACAATCCACCTGCCATCGGCACAGCCGCCGGCACGCCCCTGGGTTTCAGCGTCCCGGTGTATGATCTGGGCACCAACGTGCTGGCTACCAACTCGATCCAGCTCTCCCTGAACGGCAGCGCCGTTACCCCCACCTCCATCTCCAAGTCGGGCAGCATCACTACTATCGCGTACACCGTCCCCACCCCTCCCCTCGTCTCCGGCTCAACCAATACCGTTAACCTGAGCGTCATGGAGGGCCCCAACAACTATTCCTCGACGCAAACCTTTGTCGTCCCATCCTTTACGACGGTGCCGCCGAGCCTGGCGCTGGCCCCTGGCATCGTGAACACCAATAACACCGGTTTTGTCATCAAGACCTATGCCGTCGATGCGGTCCCCGGCAATGGCGTTCAGGTGGCTCTCAACATGTTGGCGGGCGACTATGGCCCGAACGTGGCATTTCTTTTCGGCACGAACGGAGAGGGGAATTTCATTTGGACCGACGTCGTCAACTTTGACGTTAACGCACCTTATGCTTCCGATACTCCTCCGGGCGACTTCGAGAACAACTTCTACGCTCCATTCCCCTTCCCCGGCATTCCAAGCATGGCCACCAGCAACTCACCCACGGCGGACTTTGCTTTGGCCGTCTATACCGCCCTCCAATTCCCTAAGGCCGGCCTCTACACCATGGGAATCAACAGCGATGACGACTTCGCGACGTTCCTCGGCCCCAATCCTTACGACATCACTTCGGCCCTTGAGTTGGGCAATTTCAACGCCAGTGGTGGACGCGGCTCAGCGGACACCCTGTTCCAGTTCTATGTCACTCAGCCGGGCTATTATGGATTCCTGACGGCTTACGAACAGGGGGGTGGCGGCGCGAACCTGGAATGGTTTACCGTCCAACCCGACGGAAATAAGGTGATGATCAACGACGTGACCAATGCCATGACCGCTTACCAATGGGTTCCAACGATTTCGGCACCCTATTTGGCCTCCGTCACACCCTCGCCTAAGGCGACAGGCATCGATCCTGACGCCGTCATCCAGGCCAGGATTGCGGACGGTTCCTCTGCCGTGGACACCAACACTATCACCTTGCAGCTCGATGGAGCCGACGTGACCCCCACCATCGTAAGGTCGAACAACAACACCATCGTCTCCTACACGCCCAATCCCCTGTTCGCGTCGCTGTCCACCCACACTGCAGCCCTGAACTTCGGTTCCGGGGCCCAAAAGACCTCCTACTCCTGGTCCTTTACCGTTGCCGAGCTCACCAAGGACAAAGTCAACGGCTACTTTGGCGAGTTGCAAGGCGCGGCGGCTTTCACCCCGAGCGGCGGCGGCCACACCGGCATGACCGGCGATTACGCCATCGACTTCGGCAAGACTGCCGGCGGCGACGTTTTTGTCAACCACACCTCCTGGGTCAATGAGCAGGCCACCACCAACGATAACCTCACGGTGTCGTTTTGGGTCAAAAAGTATGACATCGCGGCGAGCTCGGCCTTTTGGTTCGACTCTCCATCCTCATCGGGCACTGCCCGCGGCTTCCAAGCCCATACGCCCTGGAGCAATGACAACATCTACTTTGATACCGCCGGTTGCTGCTCCGCGGGAACCCAGCGCATCAACCAGAACATCAACACCTTCCAGCCTTACATCGCGGTGGGCAATGACTCGTGGTGGAATAGCTGGCACCACTTTGTTTTCAAGAAGAACGGCCCCGACACCAAGGAGATCTGGATCGATGGACAACTGTTCTGGTCGCTAGCGCAAGAAGGTGACGGCCCGGCCAATCCCCTGCCCATCGACATCGATTGGTTCAAGCTCGGTGTGGATGTGGGTGACAACGACTCCATGCATGGTCTCATTGACGACTTCGCCGTCTATGGGGGCATCGTGAGCTCCAACGACATCGTTAGTCTCTACAACGGAGCCGCGCCCGATTCGCTCCCGGCAAGCGACAAGCTGCTGGCCTACTGGAACTTCAATGACGCCCCCACCACAGGCCCAAGCGCCCCGGCTATCAGCATCGGCATGACGGCGGGCAAGGTCGTTATTACCTATACCGGCACCTTGCAATCCGCCACAACGGTGAGCGGCCCCTACACCGACCTAACCGGCGCGACCAGCCCCTACACGCCGCCGAGCCTTGGGAGCGCCCAGTTCTTCCGTTCACATCAGTAGGGCACTTCATCCCGGACTGGTCAGACCCGTCGAGCCTAACTGGCGGGTCTGGCTGGTCGGGCACGGCAGACGATGTCTAAATTGGGTCGAAACATGAAAACCAAAAGAATGACGGGTTCCACATGCCGCCGACCTTCTCACGAAAGCTGCCGCCTCCGGCGGGGCTTTACGTTGATCGAGCTGCTGGTGGTTATTGCCATCATCGCCATCCTGGCCGCCATGCTCCTGCCGGCCTTGGCCCGCGCCAAGATGAAAGCCACCGCCGCTGTTTGCCTCAGCAACCAAAAGCAGTTGGCGCTCGGGTTTATCATGTACGCCCACGACAACGATGATGTTATGATCGGCCCCAAGTACAACGGCGTCTCACTCGATGGCGGCGGCTATTGGGCCGGACCACAGCCGGACATCACCACCAGCATGAACGAGCGGCAGGCGCTGGCCGCGGTCACCAAGGGGTTCAGCGAAGGACCCCTTTGGACTTATGTCCATTCGGTCTGGGCCTATCATTGCCCGGGCGACCTGCGCTACAAGCAGCAGCACATCGGCGGGACGTGGGCCTTTGACAGCTATTCCAAGACCGACGGTATGAACGGCCAGGAGTGGTTGCAGCGCAATCAAAACATCCTCAAGCTCACGCAGGTCCCCAACCCGGCCACCGCCATGGTGTTCGTCGAAGAGGCCGATTCGCGCACCTATAATCTGGGCACGTGGGCCTTCAATCCAGGCCGCACACCTGAGGCCTGCGAATGGGTGGATACCTTCGCCGTCAATCACGGCAATTCAAGCACCGTCGGCTTTGCCGATGGTCATGGCGAGTTGCACAAATGGCTCGAGCCAACCACCTTGGCGGCCAGCTCCGCCGCCTCCAAAGGCCAGCAGAATCCCTTCTATTGGTCACGTCACCAACCGGTTGACCTGGACATTAATTGGGTCATTCCTCGCTTTCAATACTCCGGCATGCCGTACGCCACCGACTGAGACGGTCAGCTCCGCGGAAACCCACCACTTTCAGAAGAGCCTGCCCGCGGCACTGCAGACTTGCGACCTTGAGCGGCGTCCCGTCGTAGCTCGCACGCATGAAAGATCGTCCCCAGTCGGCTCACAATGGCCTTTGAATTAGAAAAGTCACGGCGATTTGCGAAGCGGGCGTGGCGCCCAGCGCCCGGCCTGTTCTGGCCTCCTGCCGTTTTTGGCTTGGCCTCGCTTTCCTTCGCCTGCCTGCTGGGCCAATTCTACAACCTGTGGACAATGCATTGGTTTGGCTGCTGGGTGCTGCCGCCCGCAATTGCGGTCCTGGCGTTGATTGCCTGGTTGCACCGGGATGATTGTAAATCCCTCCGAGGCCCCTCCGGTTGGATCGTATGGGGGACCATCGGCGGCGTGTTGGCCGCATTCGCTTACGACCTCTACCGGCTGCCCTTCGTGCTTGAAGGGGCGCCACTGTTCAAAGTCTTTCCGCGGTTTGGCGAGATGCTGCTGGGCCGCACGCAGCCGCGCTGGCTGGTGGAGGCGCTCGGTTGGGCTTACCACTTCTCCAACGGCGCGGCGCTGGGCATCATGTTCCTGGCCATGCTCAGTTACTTCCGGCGTCCGCGGTTTCTATGGGCTGGAATGGGCTGGGCGCTCTTCGTTGAGACGGCGCTGCTCTGCTCGCGTTACGCCTCGTTCTTTGGCCTCCAGCTCAACAGCCAGTTCCTGTTCCTGACGGCCAGCGCGCATCTCATCTTCGGCGCCACCCTCGGATCCTACTGCCGAAGAAAGCTCGCGCCAGCACCCGCCCTTACACCCGCTCATTAATAGCCGCGGCCGAAGTCGCCGAACCGGTTAGCCCGGTGAAAGCGTTTCGCGCGGCGCGCTTATAGCGAGGAGGCTTCCGTTTTGCTGCGGCTTTCCGTCCGCGACCGCGCAACAGCATGTAGTCATCGCGATCCTGAGTCGCCCCGCGAACGTCACCGCGCACCTCGAAGGGGATGCGATGGTCGATCTGCAAGTTCACGCTTTGGGAACAGATGCGAATCGGGAGGGCTCTCAATCCTTGAGGGCCGAGCAGGACCAAGAACGCTATGCCTCACCTATGCTTAATGGCAGTGGGGCGCGAAATGCCAAGGTTAGGTTCGCACGGCCACGGCGGTCTCGGCCGCCTCTCGCTTCTTTTCCTGGCGCTCCCAGTACCACGCGATCCAAACGCTGACCTCGAAGAGGAGTTGAAGCGGGAGGGCCATCAGGATCTGGGTGATGACCTCAGGCGTTGTCAGGAGCGCGCCGAGGACAAAGTTGATCACGATGACGTAGCGCCTGGCGCTGGCCAGGGTCTTATAGCTCAGCAACCCCAGTTTGACGAGCGTGAGGATCACCACCGGCAGCTCAAATCCCAAGCCCATGCCCAGCATGAACTTGCAGACAAAGCTGATATAATCTTCGGCCCGCCATTGCGTTGCCGTCATCCCCAGCCACTCGGCGTATTTGACCGAAGCCGCCAGAGCCACGGGCATCAGCACGAAATAGCAGAAACAGACCCCAATCGCGAACAAGCCGAAGGCGAAGCCCAGCCCGCGGTACACATACTTCTTCTCCTTCATCTTTAAGGCGGGAAAGACAAATCCCGCGATGAAATAGAAGATGAACGGCGAGGCGAGACCCAGGCCGGCAAAAAACGCCGTCTTGGTAGCCACAATAAAAGCCCCCGCCGGGCTCAAGTTGATGATCTCCACGGCCAAGTTCCGCCTTGCCGGAGCTATGGGGACGCGCTTGGCGGCCACACCGAGCAGAAAGGTTGTGTTCGTCCCACTCGTCCCACTGCCCTCGGTACTGTCGGCGGCCCCCATCGCGGCGTCGTTGGTCCCCATCGATAGCGGCACGAACTGCAGCTCCAAAGACGAGTCCTTGCCAGCCATCGCAGCAAAGGGAGTTCCCTTGAGCGGAGAGCTCAATTCGTTGGTCCCCACCTTGAGGGTGAGCATCGGGGCCTTGGTCTGGTGAAAGGACGGGGCGCGCTGCAGCGGCCATTCAAGAACGCGGACCACATAATTGCCCGCGATCAAACACACCAGCATGGCCACCCCTGTCGCTACCAAGCTCTTGATAAGAACCCATCTCAGGTCCTCCAAGTGCTCGAGAAACGACTTTACCGGCCCGCCTTCCTCCTCCTCCGGAACCTCTTGGCCCTCAAGGGGCTCCGCTACGGGATCTTCAACCATGCGTGAAGCCGGCTCGCAAATCAGGCCTTGTGAGAGCTGGGTGCCGGGTAATGGGTGCTACCGGGCTCCGGCTCAGACTGCGCCACGGTCTGCTGCACTTCGGACGCTACTTGGTTCTGCGGCAGACGCTTTGCCGGACGCGGGGTGGTGTCGTCCATCGCACTCTGGATTTCATCGGTGACCTCGGATGTCGCCTTCTTGAATTCCTTGATGCCCTGCCCCAAGCCCTTGGCCAACTCCGGCAGTTTCTTGGCGCCAAACAAGATGAGCACCAGCGCCAGAATGAGGATTATCTCGCTGCCACCGAAATTAAATAAGGCAAACATTTCGTTCATACAATCGTAAACTAGATCGGCAATGCCAACAAAATACTAAGCCCACGAGCCGAAATAGTAAAGCTCCAAAAATCCACGGTGGAGAAGCGGCCTCAAAGAACAGAATCATCCCAGGAGAACCCTCTTCCCTCATGATTCTGTCCCGGATCGGGTCTCACGGGAACAGCCGATAGAACTTCGCCGGGTCGCTGATGTAATCGTAGATCACATCCTCGTTCCCTTCGACTTCCACGGGAAGATCCACGAAATACCAGCGCCCGCCGAGGCTAAACGAGTAGAGCAACGACTCGTTGACGCACGCCTTTGGCCAGGAGATGCGCACCAGGTTGTTGGTCCACAACTGGATGCGCAGCCCGGAGTCGGCCTGGGCGCAGCCCTGGACGGGCAACGGCGCGACCTGGTAAGTCCCTCCGGGCAGCGGCGGAGGGATCAAATAGCTAGGAGAGGTCGTGGTCGCCACGACGCTAGCCAGCGTGTTGGTCGTTCCGCCCAAAATGTTCAGCACCGCGTAGCTCTCGCCGACTACGCCATACCACCGAAGGAGCAAGCCGCCTCCCGGCCCCGTCCATGGCGATTGCGCGGAGGGGATCGCGTTCTGCGGCGCCGGGCCGTTGATGGGACTCAGGAGCAAGCCGTTCGTGTCACGCGTCGCGGCGCGAATGGTGTAACCGAGATTGGTCGATTCGTTGTTATAGACGCCCAGATACCAGTTCCCGCGCAAGTCGGCCAATTGGGGACTCATGCGCACCACGATCTGCTCGGCGTTTGTTTTGCCCTGGTCGCTCAGGTCGAAGTAGGGCGCCATCACCGGCGGCACGCCATATTGGAGGACGAGGTCGGCGTTGCCCTTCAGCCCATACAGTTCAAACAGGATGGCATCGGTAAAGTTCGTCACCTGGAACTGGTAAAAGAACGATTTGGGCGGTCCCGGCGGCGCGCTGAACAGGGTGTTTGCGGACACGGTCTGCGGCACGCCATCGGCCAGCGGAATGATCGCGGGATAATTGGTGTTGTAGCAGGCCTGGACGGCGAAGTTGACGTTTGTCTCGCCCGAATTAAACACGCCGACGTACCAGCGATTCGTCTGGATGTCAAACGGGGTGGAATTGGTCACCACCATGACGATTTGGTCATTGGTGCAGGGCTGGTCGCTGATGTAATCGTAATGACCCAGGTCGGGCAGCGGCAAATGTTCGCTGAGAACCACGGTCAAATTAGTGTTGGCCCCGGTTAGCAAGAAAGAGACCGCCTGCGGAGGCAGATTCGAGGAGAAGGTGTTGGTAGGCACATCGAACTGGAAGTAACGCGGTACGCCGGCTTGGGCGACATAATTCGTGGAAAGCTCGCAATTTGCCAGCGGGGTGATGTCGAACCAGACTCCAAGGGTGAAGGCGGTAGCGACGGCATTTGGGTTGACCAGCGTCAGGAAGTACGTGCCGCCCGGAACCAAAGGCGGCGTGGTGGTGCCACCCCGGATGCGGGTGGCGGCGGGCGTGCCGCTGTACGTCGGCGCAGGAAACAAATAGGTGTTCATGGCCGACGGGAAATAATTGGTGTCGAAATAGACATCGACCGGCAGTGGATTGCCGGAGCGGTCGGTGGCGGAGAGCAGGACGTTGGTGGCCCGCGAGGCCCACAGAGGAACCTCAACGATGAAATTCTGTTCGCCATGAGCCGGTAACACATTGGAATAGGGGATTCCGTGCGAAAGGGTGATGACCGGAGGCGGATTGCTGGGCAGGAGGCTGAAGTCCAACTGCCAATTGTTCAGAATTGAATTAGGCGTGTTGCCGCCAGCCCGCGTATCGTCGATCTGCAATGTCCAGGTGCCATAAGCATCCTCACCGTTGAGGACATTGAGCGGCTGTTCGGGTTGGTAGTTGAGTTGGGCCGGGATTTCACTGAGGGTGATGCCATCGACCAGCGTGCCCGGCAGCAGGCTCTCGAGGTTGAGGACGGCATTGGAGGTGTCGGCGGTGAAGGTCACCATATTGGTTGACCAAGCTGAATTGGCGCCGTAGCCCACGCCCAGTACCGCGTCATTCACCGAGACTTGGACTTTGGCAAGGCTCTGATCTGGCGGCACGGAGAGGTCAGCCTTGCCCGCGCGGTCCGCATTGTAGATGGCCGCGATTTCGCCGTCGGTTAAGGCGCGGCCATACACCGCCAGGTCGTCAATGTAACCCCGATAAGGTTCGGAATAGTCGGAGCGGCTGCGGTTGCAGATGGCCACGCCGGGGCTGAAGTTCGGGTCAAGGTCGCGAAACGGACGCTGGCCGGTGTAGGAGGTATTGAGAAAGCTGAAGTCCTCCAGGAAGGTATTTGTAACGCGCTGGCCATCGACATACAGGCGTATCTGATTGGTGGGCCAAGGCGGATTGCTCGTCCATGCAACATCGGTTTGGAAGACTGCGGCAATATGCTGCCATTGGCCGGCAATAATCGGTTGATCGCCGCTTTCCAGGATGACACCGCAGTGGCCGTTGGGTTCGCCCTCGACGTGCAGGAGCAGGTCGAATGTGTCCGGGCTGGTCTGTTCCAGAGCCAGGTAATAAGGATCGAGACAATCGCGAGTGTCCCCACGGAAGAAGAGCTGCTCCACCCGCTCCGGGGTGAAGGTGTTGTTAGGCTGCGGCATCGGTTTGATCCAACCCTCGATGGTGAAAGAGTTGGTCAGGCGGAGGTTTTCCGGATCTCCCAACTCAATCTTGCTGGCGACATCCGGGTCGCCATTGGTGCTGGCGTGAAGGAC
>JBJKSV010000528.1:0-12513 GCA_046703605.1 Limisphaerales bacterium | reverse complement strand
TTGACCCACGTGGGACACGGAACCGCCGCGGCGAATAATAGGTCGCCGGCTTGACGAGATCTGATTGACGGACGGCGCGACTTCTCGTATCCCGGGTTGGCTTACGTCTCAGCTTATGAACGCCATCCACAAAAACGAGCAAGTGTTATCCACCTCAAGAACCCTCAATTCCAGCGCGCGTCGTTCTCCCATCCGCCCGGCGCTTGGCCTGTTACTCTGGATGGCGGCCTGCCTTGGCCTGGCCCAGGCGGCGCCCACGTGCGACCGCGAAGCAGATGCACTGCTCTCAAAAATGACGCTCGACGAGAAAATCGGGCAGATGACACAGGTCGATATGGACGCCATGAAGGACAAGGCGGATATCACGAAATACTTCATCGGGTCGATGCTCAGTGGCGGGAATTCCGAGCCGCCGGATATTTCGCCCAAGGGCTGGTTGCGGGCCTGCAAGGATTACGAATCCTACGCTCTGAAAACCCGGCTGAAGATCCCGCTCATCTACGGGATTGATGCCGTTCACGGCCACAACAACGTGGATGGCGCGGTTATTTTTCCTCACAATATCGGCCTTGGAGCAACTCGCAACCCGGGCCTGGTCCGGCGCGCAGCCCACATCACCGCTCTCGAAATCGCCGGCACCGGGATTCAATGGGCGTTTGCGCCTTGTGTCGCTGTTGCGCAAGATGAGCGATGGGGGCGCACCTATGAGAGTTTTGGCGAGTCGCCGGCGTTGGTTTCGCGCCTGGGGGCGGCTGCAGTGCGCGGCTTTCAGCAGCCATTGCCCGGGGGCAACTTCGTTCTGGCCTGCGCCAAGCATTTCCTCGGCGACGGCGGCACCAAGGACGGCATCGATCAGGGCAACACCGTTTGCGACGAAGCCACTCTCAGGAAGCTTTATCTTCCACCCTATGCGGCGGCCGTCAGGGCGGGGGTGGGATCCATCATGGTCTCCTATAGCAGTTGGAATGGGCAGAAGATGTCCGCGAACAAATACCTGCTCACGGACGTGTTAAAGGACGAACTCGGCTTTCGCGGATTTCTTGTCAGCGACTGGGCGGCCATCGACCAACTCTCCAGCGATTACAAAACCGACATCGAAAAGTCGATAAATGCCGGGATGGACATGGTAATGATTCCCAATGGGCCAGGGCAGAAGAACAATTACATCGAGTTCATTCACCTCCTTAAGGAATTGGTCGCAGAGGGGAAGGTTCCACAGAGCCGCATTGATGACGCTGTGCATCGCATCCTGCGCACCAAGTTCCGCATGGGCCTTTTCGAGCATCCCTACGGCGACCCGGAACTCAACGCCGAGGTCGGCTCCGCTGCGCATCGGAAAGTGGCACGGGAATGTGTGCGGCAGTCCCTGGTGCTGCTCAAGAATGAGAACCACGCCCTGCCTCTCTCCAAGGCAATCCGGCGGCTGGTGGTCATCGGCAAGGCGGCCGACGATCTCGGCGTCCAGTGCGGTGGCTGGACGATCTCCTGGCAGGGCAAGAGCGGCACGGTCACTTCGGGTGGCACGACGATTCTTGCCGCAGTGCGCAAGGCGGTAGGCCCGGATACAAAAGTCACTTTCTCCCCGGACGGCACGCATATTGAAGGCGCGGACGCGGCGCTGGTCGTCATCGGAGAACAGCCTTACGCCGAAATGAAAGGCGACCGGAAGGACCTGCGCGTCCCGGCTGAAGACGCCGCGCTGGTCCAGAAGGCGAAGGCCGCCGGTCTGCGGGTCGTCACCGTGCTTCTCTCAGGCCGTCCGCTGGTGCTCGGACCCGTTTTGGAGTCGAGCGATGCCTTGGTTGCGGCGTGGCTGCCGGGAACCGAAGGAGAAGGGGTCACCGATGTTCTCTTTGGGGATTACAGGCCCCGAGGCAAACTGCCGCGCACCTGGCCGCGGAACAACGACCAACTTGCGCTGACCTGCAATAGCCCGGACGCCAGCCAGGCCCTGTTCCCCTACGGTTACGGACTGAGCTGGTGATCGCCTGGAAGCTTGCGCAAAAGAGAGGGCGGGTCGAGTTTTTTTGAAGCGCGACTACGGACGCCATGCGATATGCTGTGCATCAAAAAGGCTCCAGGGCAATGGAAGGATTCAAGAGAATCTGGGCGGTTTGAGGTGGCGGGATGCGCAACGTTCTGATAGGCTTCCCTATGTGCCGCGCAAGATTCGCCAGTTGGTTGCCGACCTGGAGCGAGCGGGTTTCGCCTTGGCTCCGGGAGGGAAGGGCTCGCATCGCAGGTTCCGCCACCCGTACCTCGCGGGCTCGGTGATCCTCAGCGGCCATGACAGCGATGACGCAGATCACTATCAAGAAAAACAGGTTCGCAACGCAATCCGGGAGGCCAAAAGGTGAAATCGGAGGATAAGTATCTCAAGTTCGTTCGTTGGGTTGAGGAGGACCAGTTGTACGTGGGCTACTGTCCCGATCTCTTCCCGTGGGGTGGCGTGTGCCACGGGACCAGCGAAGAGGAAGCCTATAGGAGCTTGTGTGCGCTGGTGCGGGATGAGGTTGAGCAGTTGCGGTCCGCTGGTGCGGATTTGCCCTCAGCCAGCACGCGGCCAATGCGGGACGCCGTCCCGGCATAATGCAGATGCCAATCGGGCATTCGCGTCAAGGGGTAGCGGCGCAGTGGCCGACCCGGATTAACTTGTTTCAGCGGAGCCAGGGGCCAGTGTAGAGCCTCACTGCCATTGAATTAGGCAAAGGAGTTACGCCATCGCGCTCTTGCTCTTACTCACGCTCTTGCTCCTCCGGAGGAACTTAGAGATGAAGAGCAAGAGACAGCGAATCTTCCTTAATTCAACGGCAGCGGTGTGGAGCCCGGAGCCGGCGGCGAACCCCGGCTTGCGGCTCCCGCCTTTCCTTGGCTTCCCTCGTCGTATAGACCGAGGAACACAGTCCAAACCCGACGGCGTTCAACTGCCCGGTTGTGACGGATCCAATTTCGCCTCGCGTCGCACCTGGCCATTGAACCTGCCAAGCCGGATATGGGCGTCGCCGAAGCCGTGAAACACGCGCACAGCGCGCGAGCCTGAAAGCGGTTTGCCATCCAGGCTGCGCAAGGTGAAGAGCACCGGAGAATCATACCGCACTCCGTTCCAGCTCAGCGCGGCAAAAGCGGCAAATTGCGGCCCCTCAATCAGGAAGCCGTTGGGCGGCAGGAGGACCTTTCCGCCAAGCTTCGAAACGCAGGCGTAAGTGGAGTCTCCTTCGTTAACCAGCGTTGTGACGGCGTCCGAGCCCTCACCAAAAACGCTTTCCTGGACTTTGCGGTCCGGAGTCACAAACTTGTGAGAAGTCATTTGCATCCGGGCGGTCAATTCGTTCAGTGGCGAGAGGATTTCGTAAGTGTTCTTTACAAACCGGTCCATGGGGTGGAGACCTTCCGCCCAGCCATTGTCGGCGCGCGTGAACAGGGCCGGATCGGGTTTGAGCGGCTGAGCCGAGGCTGCCTGGGCCGGCGCGGCGGAGCCTGACTGCCGTGAATGCCGCCTTTGATGGCCGGTTTGTTTCCAATAAAGGTGCGGTGGAATCGAATGATAGTTAAGCGGGCGGCCCAGCATGATGTGCTGCAGCACATAAGTCGCCGCCTGGTTCGGATTGTAGCCATATTTCCCGTAGGCGGCGATGCAGTCGCGATAGACCAACTCGAACAGAGGCACGACCGTTCCTCCGACTTCCTTCTGCAGGTTCGCGTCGTGGAATGACCGTCCGCTCACTCCAGTAATGCCCTCGAAGAAATCGCTGTGCGGGATGGCCCATTCGCGCCCGTCCTCGCTGCCAAAGACCCCGAACACACTGCGCGCGTAATCGGAGAGGGCCTGTTTCCATTTCATATCGTCGCTTCGGGTCAGCGGGTGAGCGGGGTCGAAGCATTCCTGGAGTCCGGCGGCGTAGGTCGTGTCGATGAAATAGGCGTTGGCATTCGAGAGCTTCTTCACTCCGGGCAGGTTCTGGGGCCGCTCGGCCAGTTGCAGCGCCATCTTCGAACAGATCAGGTAGGCCATGCCGCCGGCCCAATGCCCGCCTCGTTCGAGCTTGCCATCCGGCGTTTTCATAATGTAACGCGGGTTCCAGGAAGGTGAATCGCGATACATGTCCTGGTAATTGTCGTGCAGGCAGAACAGGTAGCCCTGCGCCATCACCCGCCGCGCGCAATCGGAGAAGGCCGCATCTCCGCCGCATTCGGGCGCGGTGGGCAGGATGTCCGGGTGCTGATTATCGTAGCCGCGGTGAATCCACCCGCCGATAGTGAACAGGACGCGGTCCAACTTCAGGTCCCGCTTGAGGTGCTCGGCGACCTGCGCCGCCTCGTCAAAGGTCCAATTCACGCGGACCGACTCCTGTTTGGTGCTTTCCGCATTCATCCGGCGGCTCAATGCGCTCCAGAGCTTGAAGTTGATGGCGCCAAACAGTTTCGCCCGTTCCGGATCGGTCTTGAGCTTCTGGTCCCAGGTCACCAGCAGGCCGCGCTCTTTCGCGATGGCGCGGTAGGCCTTGGCAATTCCCACATAATCCGCCTTGCCCAGAAATTCCAGCCGAAGCGAGGTCGCGGACTTCCGCAAGGTGAACGCGGAGGAAATCTTCTGCCGCTCCTGCCCGGAGGGCTCAAGGACGCTTTTAACCTCCGCCGCCACGTAGGGATCTTGCCACGAAACAAGCACCCCCGCGCCGTCCTGGACCAGCCCGAGCATCTCTATATGGCAGCCTTCATAAGCATACGTATCAAACCGATGGGTAAAACTCAGTCCACTGTCGGCGGGAATCATCAGGCCTTCCCGAACGGGAACGACCACGTAGCCCTTCCCGGTGTCCGTCACCTGGAGCAAGCCGCCCAGCAACTTGATGCTCTCCAAGTGCAAGGCCTCGTCGGCATTGTAGCTCACCTCCAGGGTCTTCTGGTCCGCCAGGGCGCGCACCCGCACTCGCAATTCGGCTTGCGGCTCCACCCTCAACGGATGAAACGACGCCAGCAGCTCGTCCCGTTCGGACTGAATGGCACAGGCGGCCAAATCCAGATGGCGCGGCTTCCCCTCTGACATCACCACGACCTCCCCGAATCCGCTCGCCTCTCGCCCCCACGTCACGTTTGCCCTCTTATCCAGCACCTCGCAATGGCCATCGGCGGGAGAAAGGGTCAATCGAATGAAGGGTGTTTCAATCTGTGCCCCCAGCAGGCTCGGGCGGGGCGCGAGCAAAATGCCGGTGCAAAGCAACAAAACAAGTGACGCGCCTTCTTTCATAGGTTTGGCGAAGGGATTCGGAAGCTGTTCGGGGCGTGCATGTGGTCTCATTTGTCCCTTTTATACGCAGAGCAGAGGTAAAAGGCAATACTGGTTGACGGCCAGAGGCTCGGCACGGCGTCAACACACCGGCTTGCCATCCGGGACGGTTGCTCGTAATCTGCCGCCCTAACGTAAGGCAACACGAAAAACATCATGAATCGCAGGCAATTCATCTCTCTGTCCGGCGCCGCCGGTTTGGCGGCGATCACATCTCCCACTTCCGCGGCCGAGGTCAATTCCGGGCGCGATTACTACGAGGTCCGGAAGTACCTCCTGGAAAACGACGGGCAAAAGCAGCGCGTCGATGCCTTTCTGAAGGAGGCCGCCATCCCGGCGGTCAACCGGCTCGGTATTCGGCCCGTGGGTGTGTTCTATCCCCATCCGCAGGCGCCAGCCAATCAAACCGGTGTCGTTTGGGCCATCCTGCGCCATCCATCAGCCCAATCGGTTGCTACTCTCACCGAACGTTTGGCCGAGGACTCGGAGTTCCTGTCGGCTGGGGCCGATTATATCGATGCCACGGCGGATTCGCCCGCGTACAAGCGCATCGAGAGCTCGCTGCTGATCGCTTTCACAACCGTGCCGCGGCTGGAAACGCCCGTAAACACCGACAATCCCGATCGCGTTTTTCAATTGCGCACTTATGAGAGCCCGAGCGAAAAGACCAACCTCAAAAAGATCGAGATGTTCGAGAAGGCGGGCGAGATCCGCATCTTCCGCGAAGTCGGCCTCAACCCGGTGTTTTATGGGCGGGCCGTTGTTGGGGCCAAGCTGCCCAACCTGACTTACATGCTCGGATTCAAGAACATGGATGAAGAACAGGCGGCCTGGAAGCGGTTCGGGGCCCATCCAGATTGGAAGAGGCTAAGCCGGATGCCGGAGTACATGGACAAGAATATCCTTTGCGGCATCACCAACCGCCCCTTAGTCCCGGCCCAATACTCTCAGATCTGAGCCGCCTTTCACTTTGCGCTTTGCTTTCCAGAAAAGTGGCTTATTGTGGAAAGCATGAACCCAAATATCTTTCGGCTGTCTCTGGCGCTTGCCGCAGCGGCCATTTCCGCCCCTGGGCTTATGGCCCAGGCGCCCAGAGTTCAGTTTCCTGCAGCCAGCCCGGCTTGCACTCTTCAACAGCGCGTCGGCCTGACCGACATCCAGGTTTCCTATTCGCGGCCCGGAATGAAGGGACGCAAGATTTTCGGCGGCATCGTTCCTTATGGCCAGGTCTGGCGCACGGGGGCCAACCAATCGACCAAACTTCGGTTCAGCACCGATGTTAAGCTCAATGACACCGATGTCCCCGCTGGTGAATACGCCCTCTATACGATTCCCGGACCGGATGAATGGACGATTATCATCTCCAAAAACACAAAGCTTTGGGGCGCTTACGGTTACAAGCAGGACGACGACCTGGCCCGGTTTGACGTGGAACCCGTCTCGCTCGCGGAGCCGGTTGAGACTTTCACCATTGAGTTTGGCCGTATTCGGGACGATTCAGCCGTCCTTTACTTGCTGTGGGATAAAACGCTCGTCCCCATCCGCATCCAACTGGATTTGGTGAGCCGCCTTCTGCCAAAGATCGAGGCTGCCATGACGGCGCCGGGCAAGAAATCCCCCGGCCTTTGCTATCAGGCCGCTAGCTTCTACTTCGACCACGACCAGGACTTGACCAAACCGCTGGAATGGGTGAACCAGGGGTTGGTTGGCAATCCGAGCATGGCCTTCGAGTTGCTCCATCTCAAAGCGGCGATCCTGGCCCGGCTTGGCCGCAAAGAGGAAGCCATTGAAGCGGCGAAGAAGTCCACGGAGCTGGCGGTCAAGGCCGAAGGCCCGGCCAGTTCGTTTATCCAGATGAACAAGGATATTATTTCGAACCTGCAGTGAAGGGGATTTGCGATTTCAGATTTGCGATCGAGGTATAAAGCGGACCTCAGCAGTCCACCAATCCATTGCTCCATCCATCCATCCATCCATCCAACAAATCATTCACCGCCCGGCCGGCCAGCGGATTTCGAACGCGGGTTGGGCACAACTGTCTGAAATGCCATGAAGAAGCTCACATTCCCTCTCGCACTCGTTGCGGCGACCGTGCTCGCCACACTACCCGCTCAAGCCCAGCACAGACGCCTCAGCCCACACGAAACGATCAGCTCGGTAGTGGACGGTAACCGCGTTACCATCGTCTATGGGAGACCTTACACAACCAAGCCCGGCACCACGGAAGCCCGCACGATCTGGGGCGGCTTGGTGCCCTATGGCCGGATCTGGCGGGTCGGCGCCGACGAGGCCACACTGCTTATTACGCAGAAACCGCTGGAAATGGGCGGCACAACCATTCCGGCCGGGGCGTACACGGTGTTTATGCTGCCCGAAGAGGATGGCCCTTCCAAACTGGTCATCAATAAGCAACTTGGCCAGTGGGGTCTGCAATACAACGAGGACCAGGACCTGGCCCGCATTGATCTGACCAAGAGCACGTTGGACGACCCGGTCCACCAGTTCACCATCGCCATCCAGCGCAATCCGTCGGGCGGCGGCATCCTGAAACTGATGTGGGAGAAGACCGAATTCTCGGTGCCGTTCACCGTGGTAAAGCAGTAGCCTGACAGGCCTGGCCGTGCCGGCGGTGAACGGACACGCTGCACGCCGCGCTCCACGACTTGGCGCAACCTCAAATGGCCGCGCGATTTTGGCGCCAGCTCTAAACGGTATGGCGTAGATCTCCATTTTCGTTTCGTTTAACCATCAAAATGAGTGTACTCTGAAAACAATTTCGCCCCACCCACCGAGGACACTTCCAAACTTGGCCCTTTCTCTAACATGATGACTCCCAAACGCTCCCAATCCCTGACCTGGCGTGTCCACCGTCCTCTTTCAATGGCAGCCGCCTGCGCATTTCTGGTAATGGGCTTGGCCGAGAGCAGCCACGCCGATGCTCCTGTGCCTTCTTCCACCATCTTGCGCGACCTGCACAACTTCGACGTGACGGGCCGGGTGCTCTATGTGGCGGCGCATCCGGATGATGAGAACACGGAGCTGATTGCTTATTTGGCCGGGGGACGGCATTACCGCACGGCCTATTTATCGCTGACCCGTGGCGACGGGGGGCAGAATGTGCTGGGGCCTGAGTTTGGGGACGAACTCGGAGTCATCCGCACGCAGGAGTTGCTGGCCGCGCGCCGGATTGATGGCGGCCAACAGTTCTTTACGCGGGCGATCGATTTCGGCTTTTCCAAGACCCCCGTGGAGACACTCCGGATATGGAATCGCCAGGAGGTTTTGAGCGATGTCGTTCGCGTGATTCGCGAATTTCGTCCGGATGTCATCATTACACGCTTTTCGCCCACCCTGGGCCACACACACGGACATCACACCGCCTCGGCGATACTGGCCCTGGAGGCCTTCAAACTGGCGGGCGATCCCAAGGCCTTTCCCGACCAGCTCAGGCATCTGGCTCCCTGGCAACCCAAGCGTATCTTGTGGAACATCGGCTGGTTCCGGCCCAACGCGGGCGCTCATGCCGACATCATTCGCATCAATGACGGTGGCGACGACCCGGCAACCGGTGAATCGTTCGCCGACATCGCCGCTCACAGCCGCTCGATGCACAAGACCCAGGGCTTCGGAATGTTCAGGCCCGGACGCGGCGGCGGCCCGCGCTGGGAGTCCTTCGAACTGCTTGATGGATCCCCCGCCGAGAAGGATATTCTGGACGGGGTCAACACGACCTGGAGCCGGTTCACCGGGGGCGCGGACATTGGCCAAATGGCGGACGAAGCGATTGCTAGGTTCAATAAGAGCGATCCCGCCGCCAGCGTACCTGAATTGCTTAAGATCAAGAGTCGGCTCGGCGCCTTGAGACCTGGGCCATTTCTGGCGGAGAAGGGCCGGTTGCTGGATCATATCATAGCGGAGTGCCTCGGGCTGAAGGTGACGACGACCCTGCCGCAGGCCGAGGTTGTGGCGGGCGAAACCCTGAGACTCCACCATGAGGCCGCCCTGAATTCAAATGTGGTGCCGGTACGCTGGGTAGCGGCGCGTTACCCGACCTTAGGAGCCGAACTCGCGATTGGGGCCGGACTGTCTCCGGGCGAACCGGTCAGCCGGGACGCCAAGGAGGTGCTGCCTGCCAACACACCGCTAACCCAGCCGTATTGGCTGCGCCAGGACCATGGCGTCGGCATGTTCAAGGTAGCAAATCCGAACCTCATTGGCCGTCCGGAGAATCCCCCGGTGCTGCCGATTCAGGAGGTGTTCGAGGTCGGCAACCAGGTTCTGATTCTTTCCGATCAACCTGTCGAGGTTTCCGACAACTCGACAACGAGGTCCCCTCGCACGCTGACCGTCATCTCGCCGGTTTCCCTCAAATTCCCATCCGCAACCGCCCTTTTCGCTCCCGACGCAAAGCGCCGGATAGCGGTTCGAGTCACCGCCGCCCGGCCGAATCTGAGTGGCACAGTGCGACTGAGCATGCCGGAGGACTGGAAGGTGTCTCCAGGGGATAGCTCCTTTGATCTCGCTGAAGTCGGCGCCAGCAAGGACTTTACGTTCACGGTAACTGCGCCTGCGGAGGCCGCAACCGGCAGTATCACCGCCCATGCGACTGTCGATGCCAAGGATTATGACAACGAACGTGTCGTCATCGACTACCCGCACATTCCGCTGCAACTGCTCCAACCTCCCGCGCGGCTCAAAGCCGTTTGCCTCCACCTGGCCATTCGCGGGCAGAAAGTGGGCTACCTGCCCGGCGCGGGAGATAACGTCGCGGACGCCCTCAAGGCCATGGGATATTCCGTCACGACGCTTTCCGGGGCTGACCTTACACCGCAACGACTGAAGCCATTCGACGCGGTGGTGATCGGAGTTCGAGCGTTCAACGTCCGTAACGACCTGGCGCCACACCTCGACGCCCTGTTCGATTACGTTAAGGACGGCGGAAACCTCATCGAACAGTACAACCGTCCGCGAGGACTCAAGACCGAGCGGCTCACTCCGTTCGAGCTGCACCTCTCGTCCGAGCGCGTGACGGACGAGACTGCGCCAGTGACATTCCTGGCGCCGGACAGTCCCGTCTTGAATACACCCAACAAGATTACCGAAGCCGATTTTGACGGCTGGATTCAGGAGCGCGGCATCTACTATCCAGACCGGTGGGATGCCCACTTCACACCGATCCTCTCCTGCCATGACCCGGGGGAGGACCCGCTCAAGGGAGGGTTGCTGGTGGCCGACTATGGCAAGGGCCACGTCGTCTATACCGGGCTGGTGTTCTTCAGGCAGCTTCCCGCGGGAGTGCCCGGGGCCTATCGGCTCTTTGCCAACCTGGTTTCGCTGGGGAAATGACGGCTCATAATCGTCCGCGGACGGCGAGCCCGCCGGAAGATGCCGTTGCCCAAGGAAGCCAGGCACCTGGTTTGCCTTGGTTCCGCAGTTGGCGGGGCGTCTATCTGTTCGTCATCGGGAGTTTTGTCCTCTATGTAATTCTGCTCGCGATTTTCTCCAGAGTCTTTTCATGACGGCGCTCGACTATCTGGTCCTCCTCAGCACGATAGTTGGCATCGCAGCCTATGGCGTTTGGCGAACGCGCGGGCCGGGCAGCCTCAACTCCTACCTGCGCGGGAACGAGGCCACCGGTTGGGGCACCATCGGCCTCTCGGTCATGGCGACGCAGGCCAGCGCCATCACCTTTCTTTCCACACCGGGGCAGGCCTACGAGAGCGGGATCGGCTTCGTGCAGAATTACTTCGGAATGCCTGTCGCCCTCATCATTATCGCCGCGGTGTTTCTGCCGATGTACCGCCGGCTCAAGGTCTATACGGCTTATGAGTTCCTCGGGCGGCGGTTTGACGCAAAGACCCGTTTGCTGGGCGCGGGCCTGTTTCTTTTGCAGCGAGGGTTGGCTGCGGGACTCACGATCTATGCGCCGGCGATAATCGTCTCGAGCGTGCTGGGCTGGCCGCTTCAGCCCACCATCCTCTTCAGCGGCATCCTGGTCATTCTCTATACCGTATCGGGGGGAAGCGAAGCCGTGAGCTTGACACAGAAATACCAGATGGCGGTTATCCTGCTGGGCATGGTAGCCGCCTTTGTCGTTCTCATCCTCAAGATGCCCCACTGGCTTGGCTTTGAGGATATGCTGCGAGTCGCCGGCGGGATGGGCAAGCTCAAGGCGGTCGATTTCTCACTCAATTACCAAAGGCGTTACACGCTTTGGTCCGGCGTCTTGGGTGGCGTCTTTCTCTCGCTCTCCTATTTCGGGACCGATCAATCCCAGGTCCAACGCTATCTGGCAGGCAGTTCTTTGCGGGAAAGCCGGCTGGGTTTGATGTTCAACGCTGTGCTCAAGATCCCGATGCAGTTCTTTATCCTGCTGCTCGGCGCGTTGGTCTTCGTCTTTTACCAATTCGAAAAGCCGCCGATCTTTTTCAACCAGGCGGTCTGGCAAGCCCATGCCCACGGAAAGACCGGCGCCGAACTGCGTTCGCTTAAGCAGCAGTTCGCACTTGTGCATGCGGAAAAGGAAAAGCGCATTCGCGCCTGGCTTGAAGCGCGGCGCCTGGACGATGGGACCGCCGCTGCTGTGGCCCGCGCCAAAGTGCTCGAGGCCCAGGAGCGCAGCGACAAGCTGATTGAACAGACCAAAGCCACCCTGCTCGCCTCCGATCCAAACGCCCCTACGACCGACGCCGATTATGTGTTTATTACATTCGTTCTTGATTACCTCCCGCACGGCATCATAGGACTTCTCATCGCCGTGATTTTCGCGGCGGGGCTTTCCTCCTCCTCGTCGGAGCTAAACGCCCTTGGTTCCACGACAGCAGTCGATATCTATAAACACATCGTGCGCCCGGACGCGCCCGATGCTCATTATGTGGCCGCCTCCAGATGGTTCACAGCGCTTTGGGGATTCATCGCGGTCGGATTTGCCCTGTTCGCGAATCTGGTGGAGAATCTGATTCAGGCTGTTAATATCGTCGGATCTGTATTCTATGGGGTGATGCTTGGAATCTTCCTGGTCGCCTTCTTTTTGAGGCGGGTGGGTGGCACCGCTGTCTTTTTCGGCGCACTGATCGCCGAGACGCTGGTGTTGACCGGCTATTTTACGCTCAACATCGGCTACCTTTGGTATAATCTCATCGGCTGTGTGGCCTGCGTGTTGTTAAGCCTGGTCATTCAAGCCGCGTTGGGTTCAAACACCCGGATCGCGAAGATTTGACATGGTT